>JAUVDU010000160.1 GCA_030595135.1 Deltaproteobacteria bacterium
CGTTATCATTGCGGTCTGGCTTCAGCTCCATTGCACATTAAAGAAACTCTGGTACGTTCTCGGGCGGCCGCCTCAAGAGCTGCAACCGTACTGGCGCGAAAACAGATTTCGGCCGATAAGAGTACGGTTATGGTCAGTACCCGGCTCTGTAGTGGTTGCGGGCTCTGCGTTGACACCTGTCCCTATGGAGCTAGAGAGATTAATCTCTCTTCAATGATCGCCGAAATCCATTATGAACTCTGTCACGGCTGCGGTAGTTGCGCTGCGGTATGTCCCAACGGCGCCACCCAGCAGATCGGCTTTGATAAAGGCCAGATGATGGCTGTGGCTAATGCTTTAATGCGCTGATTTTTTACGAAAAAGTTAAATATTTTTGAATAGGAAATAAGTAATATGTCTGATTCTAAGTTTGAA
Source organism: Deltaproteobacteria bacterium (assembly GCA_030595135.1). Lineage (GTDB taxonomy): Bacteria > Desulfobacterota > Anaeroferrophillalia > Anaeroferrophillales > Tharpellaceae > Tharpella. The sequence goes on from JAUVDU010000160.1 coordinate 415, forward strand.
CCAAGGATTGTCGGTTTTTTGTGCCACTGGTGCACGTATACCGGAGCCGATTTGGCGGGAACCACCCGGCAGCAGTATCCGGCGGGTATTCGGATTATCCATCTTATGTGTTCCGGGGCCATCGATGTTGTCTATGTCCTTAAATCCCTGCTCGACGGGGCCGATGGTGTGCTTATCGGCGGCTGTCATCCCGGCGATTGCCATTATCAGACCGGGAATCTCAAAGCTCGTCGACGGATAGCTCTTTTACGCTCAGTCATGGAGACCTTAGGTCTTGATCAGGAACGAGTCTGGCTGCGTTGGATCAGCGCCAGTGAAGGACGCCTTTTTGCTCAGACTATCCGCGAATATGACGGAGCTCTGCAATCCCAGGGTAAAAACCCCCTAGCTGATGAATGGGATCTTTAAATCAGATTCAAACTTTCGTAGCTGGGGTCATTGCTTTAAAAGGGCTTTGCGAAAAGCTTTGACCCCGTTTGAGAGGGCGAAGCAAAACAACAAACAATCGACTGTAACTTAACGAGTACGTTTGGAGAATTATAACGATGAAAACGACAGTAATCGATCTGTCTTCCGATTCCTTTAATGGCGAGATCGAAGCCTTTTTGACCCGGCTGCTTGAGAGTGACTTGGTGGGCAGCCTTCTGGTGCCGAAGCAAACCACTGGCGGCGATAATTATGTCCATGCCTTGATTAAAAATCCGGCCTTGTTGGCGGATACCGATATTGGGGCTCCGGTGATGCCGGTTCAGGCGGCTCGGATTATTTCGAACCTGACTTTTCGTGATCCCGGTGAAAAAATCGGCGTCGTGGTTCGTCCCTGTGAAGCCCGGGCTCTGGTCGAACTTGCTAAATTTAAACAGATTACCCGCGATTCTCTGCTGATTATCGCAGTTGACTGTCTCGGTACTTACGAGCCGAAAGATTTTTCCGCTCTTTGTAAAGCGGGTAAAACTCCGGCTCTTGATCTTCGTAAACAGGCGGCAACCGGAGCTTGTACGGCTGATGAAAATGCTCCTTTCCGCTCAGCTTGTGAGATTTGTGAGTATCCGGCCATAGATGCCGGTGTTGTTGATCTGGTCGTCGGACTCTGGGGTGTTGACACCGAAAAACAGCTCTACGTTGAAGCCGGAGATGAACTGGCTGATGCCTTAAGCGAAAAGAGTATCCTTGAATTCAATGGTCAGGAGAACGCTAAACGGCAAGAGATTATTGATTCCGTTAAAGCTGATCGAACCAAGTCTTGCGAGCAGGTTTTAGGTGACTTTAGCAGCAAGGTAAACTCGATCAAAGGAATCCAGGAGCTTCTTTCTACCTGTATGCGCTGTCACAACTGTATGATCAATTGTCCGATTTGTTACTGTCGCGAATGTGTCTTCCGCTCTCCGACCTTTGAACATACCCCCGATCAGTATCTGGGCTGGGCCAAAGATAAAGGTGCCATCCGGATGCCGGCCAATACCGTAATGTTCCACCTGACCCGTTTAAATCATATGGTTATCTCTTGTATCGGTTGCGGGATGTGTGATACGGCTTGTCCCAATGATATTCCGGTGATGTCGCTGTTTCGCACGGTTGGCAGGAATGCGCAGAAGATGATGGAATATGTACCCGGCCAGAGCTATGATGAGCCCGCTCCGGCGACCACGTTCCAGGATACTGAACTGGTAACTGAAGCCGGTATGAGTGGCCATTAATAATTTTATAGAACTTGACTGAAAACCTGACAATTTTCTTGAGTGCAAGGCAGGCAAAAATTTTAACCGCAGGCATACATCAAGTATTCCGAGGATTAAAATTTTCGCCTAACGCCGCAATCGAGGAAATTGGCGGTTTTCGTTCGTTTAGAAACGTTTTTTTCGCAGGAGGAAGCTTACAATGAGTGAGGCAAAAAAAGAGATCAGGGTAGCAACCGGCGACCGGGCTATTCTGCCTGAAGGCACAAAACTGGTGCCGATCTATATCATGGGAAAACAGTACCAGGTTCCGGAGACCATGACCATCCAGAAAGCGGTCGAATATGCCGGTTACCAGTTTATTCGGTCATGTGGTTGTCGCGGCGGTATTTGCGGAGCCTGCCCGACGATTTATCGAGTTGCCGGTGATTATCACCTGCATTTCTGTCTTGCCTGCCAGACTGTCGTGCAAGAGGATATGTACCTGACTCAGATGCCGTTTTTCCCGGCTAACCGGGCGGCGTATGAGATTGAAGAGGTAGATGCTTCAGCTGAAACCATTATGAAACTCTACCCTGAAGTTATGAAATGTGTTGCCTGTAATACCTGCACCAAATCCTGTCCGATGGACATTGAGGTTATGGAGTATGTTAATGCGGCGATGCGCGGTGATATTGCCAAGGCGGCCCGCCTCTCGTTTGATTGTATTCAGTGCGGTCTCTGTTCTTCGCGTTGTCCGGCCCAGATTCAACATTTTCATCTGGCTCAGTTGTGTCGTCGCGTACATGCCAAATATCAGGTTCCCCAGGCTGAACATCTCAAACCGCGGGTTGCCGCCATCAAAGATGGTAAGTTCGTCGATGTCTTGAAAGAACTGGTCGGCAGTAATGAGGATACTTTGCGCGAACTTTATGTTGCCCGCGAAATGGAGCCTCAAGACAGTAGTGATTGGCAGCCGGAAGAGAAGCAGTTTCTTTAAAAGTTAATATTAAATAACAGTTATACACAAATATAGAGGTTTAATCATGGGTTATACACCTGAAATGCTGGATTTGATCAAAAAGGTCGAAGCCAGCCGTCCGGAGCGGCTCGAACGGAGCAAAAAAGGGATCGATTTTGAACCTTTGACTCTGGCCGGTCGTGAAGAGGTGCTCAGCAAATTTCATCCCGATTACAAAGACGATGGTCGTCGTGATGTCAAAATCGGTCCGAGCAAAGGCGAAAGCTATCCTGATGAATTTGTTGATGTACTGGAGTCAAAAGCCCGTCTTCTGGTCTCAGGAGCCGAACTTGATAAACTGACGGAATATGAAACTGAAGTTTTGGTTATCGGCGGCGGCGGCGCTGGAACGGCGGCGGCTTTGATGGCTCAGGAAAATGGTTGTAAGGTTATTATGGCAACTAAATTGCGCCATGGTGATGCCAATACGGTAATGGCGGAAGGCGGCATCCAGGGGGCGAGTCAGGAGGTTGATTCACCTTATTATCACTATCTTGATGTTATCGGTGGCGGTCATTTTACCAATACCCCGGAATTGGTTGCAGCGTTGACTAATGATGCACCTCTGGTTATCGAATGGCTCGAACGTTTGGGTCTGATGTTTGATAAAGATCCTGATGGTCGCCTGCGGGTACGGCATGGCGGTGGTACCAGTCGCAAACGGATGCACTCCTCCGGCGATATGACCGGTTCGGCGATTATGCGGGTTTTGCGCGATGAGTCGCGTAACCGTTCTGCCGATATTAACGTTTTAGAGTTCTCTTCGGCTGTCGAGATCCTTAAAGATAGTCAGGGTCGGGCTGCCGGGGCTCTCTTCTATAATATGGAGACTGAAGAATATTTTGTTGTCAAAGCTAAAGCTACGGTAATGGCAACCGGTGGTTATGGCCGCCTCCATATTCAGGGTTTTGCTACAACAAACCATTATGGGGCGACGGCAGATGGGCTGGTGATGGGCTATCGGGCCGGGGTGCCCATGGCGTTTATGCACTCAACTCAGTATCATCCGACCGGTGTCGCTTTTCCGGAACAGAATATCGGTTTGCTGATTACTGAAAAAGTGCGTGGCTTAGGCGCTAACCTGCTCAATACCGATGCTGAACAGTTTGTTTTTGAACGTGAACCCCGTGATGTTGAATCAGCCTGTATTATTCGCGAATGTATGGAGCGGGGCAAGGGGATCATTACGGCTACCGGCCGGGTTGGCGTCTGGCTTGATTCGCCGATGATTGAGATCCTGGAAGGCCCGGGTGCGGTCAAACGTGAACTTCCGGCCAAACATATTCAGTTCATGCGTTATGGGATTGATATCAGCAAAGTGCCGATGTTGGTCTATCCGACCCTGCATTATCAAAATGGCGGCCTGACGATTACTGATGACAGCGCCACTAACGTGCCCGGTCTCTTTGCCGCCGGTGAAACCACTGGCGGAGTCCACGGAGAGAACCGTTTGATGGGTAACTCGCTGCTCGATATTACGGTTTTCGGCCGCCGCGCCGGAACTAATGCAGCAGCCTATGCCAAGAACTTTGACGGTGAAGTTGGCAACGTCAATATGGATCATGTTGATGCTTACCATAAAGAGCTGACTGAGGCCGGAGTAGATACCGACCGAGTCGCGCCATTGGTATTACCCAATTATACCCGTGAAGAGATTATGGAAAAACAGTTGACAACTAATTATCAAGGCGGCTTAAGAGCCTAATTGTTTGTCGACAGTTTAAACTTCAAGAATAACCATCTGAATGGCAAAGTAAAAAGTTCATATGCGAGGCGCGGGAAAGCTTTGGAATGAGGCGTACATACAGTACGCCGTAGTGACGAAGGGTGAGCGGAACGAAGCAGATGGACTTTTTAAGAAGCCATTAGGAGAAAAAATGAAAATACATGAATATCAGGCTAAAGCCCTGCTTAAGGAATCCGGTGTTCAGGTGCCTCGCGGAGTTCCGATCTTTGACCTTGATCAGGTTGAAGGGGTAGTTAGTGAGTTGGGCGGGGGCACGGTTGTGGTCAAGGCTCAGATTCACGCTGGCGGTCGCGGAAAAGG
>JAUVDU010000126.1 GCA_030595135.1 Deltaproteobacteria bacterium
TGATGTCGTTGACCGTGCCCAGTCGACCGGCAGGAATCATCTCGATGATTTTTTCCTGGGCCTTAACATCCATGGCTTGGGTCATTTCAGTTTGGATGTAACCGGGAGCGATGATGTTGCTGGTGATATTTCTTGAGGCCAACTCTCGCGCCAGGCTTCGGCCGAAGCCGATGATGCCAGCCTTGGCGGCGGCATAGTTGGATTGTCCACTGTTACCCATCAGGCCGATAACCGAAGAGAGAAAGATGAGCCGGCCATAGCGTTTTTTGATCATGCTGCGGACAACCGCTTTGCTGCAGTTAAAGCAGCCTTTCAGGTTGACGGCCATAACCTCGTCCCAATCACTCTCTTTAAGACGCAAGAGCAGATTGTCTCGAGTGATGCCGGCGTTGTTGATAAGGAAGTCGATCTGTTGAGCTTCGTCGGTGATTTTCGCCACCATATCCTTGCAGGCTGTAAAATCGGCAACATCAACTTTGAGAAATGAGGTTCCAGCGCTGTCCGGGGCTAATTCTTGGTTAATCTCGTTGGCAACCTGTTCGCCGAGTTCTTGATTGGTGCCGCAAAAATAGACCCGAGCCCCATGTCGGGCCAGCGTGCCGGTCAGATCTTTGCCGATGCCCCGAGTACCACCGGTAACCAATGCCACTTTGCCGCTGAAATCGAAAGGTGTGGAGGTGGTATTCATGCGTAACTCTCGGCAATTTTGTCAAGGTCTTGAGCCGCTGCCAGATTTAAAGTTTTGACCTGGCGATTGATGCGTCGCATAAGTCCGGAGAGAACCCGTCCGGGCCCGATTTCGATAACTCGAGTGACTCCATGGTTAACGGCTAACTGCATCGACTCTTCCCAGCGTACCGCGCTGCTGACCTGCTGTATCAAGAGGCGGCGGACGGTGTCGGCGTGGTAATTGGTTTGTGCATCAACATTAGAGATGATAGGAATTGTGGGCTCATTGATTTTGACATCGGCAAAACGGTCGGCTAGTTTTTCGGCTGCCGGCCGCATTAAGGAGCAGTGGAAGGGGGCGCTGACCGGTAGTTTGACGACCCGGCTGGCACCCGCTTTCTGCGCTTTTTCACCGGCTTCCATAATTGCCGGGACGTGTCCGGAAATAACGATTTGACCCGGGCAGTTGTAGTTGGCCGGTTCCACGATTTGATCGTTTTCGAGGTTGGTGGCTTCGTCGCAGATATTGACAACCTGTTGAGGTTTCATGCCCATAACTGCCGCCATGGTTCCGAGGCCGACAGGAACCGCACTCTGCATGAATTTACCTCGGGCCCGGACAATGCGTACGGCATCAAAGAAAGAGATGGTGCCGGCTGCAACCAGAGCTGAATATTCACCCAAGCTATGTCCGGCAGCCAGTACCGGTTTGAGACCGATTTTTTGGCTCAAAACGCGATAAGCGGCAATGCTGGTAGCCAAAATTGCGGGTTGCGTGTTGGCGGTCTGGTTGAGCTCCTCCGGGGAACCGGCAAAGCAGATCTTGGTGAGATCCTCACCTAAAGCCTCGCTGGCTTCTGCGAAAGTCTCTCGCGCTTCCGGAAAATTATCGTAGAGCTCTTTGCCCATGCCGATATGCTGTGAACCCTGGCCGGGAAATATAAATGCAGTGTTCTGGTTGTTGCTTTCCAATATGGTCTCCATTTATCATCTGATTTAAAGACGATAATATGTGTAGGTGTCTTATATTTTCATTTGAACCTGTCCACTAAATCCCACCAATATAGTGGATTTGTTGAGTAAATGTCAATGAAAACCAAGGCAATTAATAGATTTTAATCTAAGATGGGCTGTTTTGTAAGTTCTTTAGGGGTGGGAATACTGTTGGATAGATTCGGTTTTGGAGAGTTTTACGAATTAGGTTACTTGTTCCTCTTCCTGATCTTCTTCAGATGAATCTTTGTGAATTATTCGTTCTTTGATCTGGTTCCAAAGTTTCTTTTTGGGGAGAAGTTTCTGGATTTCATGGTTTTTATCGAGTTCGTCAAGTAGGTAATCATTAACTCGTTGCTCGGAAAATTCAGCACAGAGGCGGATCCCGTTTTTGATGGCTCTGCGGCACGAAGAACCATGGGCAATAAAGCAGTTGCCATTGATTCCCAAGAGTGGAGCACCACCATATTCGGCGTAATCGACCCTCTTTTTCATCCCCTTCAAACCATTTCGGCAGAGCCATGCACCGGTTTTGCGGATGATGCCGGCGGTCAGCTCTTCCCGCAAGATACTGGTCATGGCCAGGGCCAGGCCCTCGGAGGTTTTTAAGACTATATTGCCAACGAATCCGTCACAAACAATAACATCTACGTCACCCGGAAAAATATCCCGGCCTTCAACTGAACCCAGATAGTTTAAGGGGCTGTTTTTGAGGAGTTCATGGGTGGCCCGAGTCAATTCGTTGCCTTTACTCTCCTCTTCGCCGTTGCTTAAGAGTCCGACTTTGGGAAATTGGCGATTTAAGACCCGCTGGGCGTAAATACTGCCCATGATTGCGAATTGAGCCAGATGCAGGGGGCTGCAGTCAACATTGCCGCCGACATCAAGGATGGTAACGGGTTCTTTTAAGGTGGGCAGGCAGGTGACAATTGCCGGTCGGTCGATACCTTTAAGCTTTTTCAGGGTCACCATGGCAATCGCCATAGTGGCTCCGGAATTGCCGGCCGAGATAAAACCTTGAGCTCGACCGTCACGAACCAATCTGAGGCCGACAGCGATTGATGATTCCCGTTTGCGGCGCATCGCATGGCTCGGAGAGTCGTCCATAGTGACGACTTCTGCAGCATGCTGGATAAAGATGGGCAGGTTTTTTATGTCGTGCTTATCAAGTTCCTTCTCGATTTGATCCTGAATCCCGACCAAAATAATTTGCAGGTTCAGACTTCTGGCGGCGTCGATAGCCCCGACAATGATTTCGTGCGGAGCTTGGTCGCCGCCCATAGCGTCAACAGCAATTTTCATGAGTGTCGCCGGCCTTTATTGAAGTTAATTTGTTAGGAGGTTGTCCTGAAATAGCAATTTTTTCTCAGATCGAGGCATTATTTTCAAAAAATAACGATGAGCTGGGGAAAAAGGGCATTTCTGGACGGCCTCCTAATCGACTTCAATAAAAGTTTCGCCTTTGTAGGTTCCGCAAGCCGCGCAGACCCGGTGAGGCACGGTTGTCGATTGGCAATTGGGGCAGGTGCCGGCCTGGGGAGCCGTTAAGGCAAGGTGTGAGCGGCGTTGTCTCTTTTTGGTTTTTGATGTTCTTCTTTTCGGTACGGCCATTATATCTCTCCAGTAAAATAAAAGGTATTTGAATAGTTACAAAAAGTGTTTCGTTTTTGGTTTCTCTTTTACAATAAAAAAGGGTGGATATTCTATATCGCCGCTCTGATATTGTCAAGTCTTAAAATTGTATCGCAGTTTTTAATCTTCCTTATCAATTATCTCGGCGTGCAAATCGATTAAGCTGTGATCATTAGCGAGTATATAGTCAAGCGTACATTTGATCCGCATATCGGCTTTGGTGATAAAGAGTCGGGCGACGGTTTTTTTACGCTCTGAATGAAGAGCGTCCCGGCACAGCAGGTAGGCGTGGATAACATCCGTCGTCATGTTGACCAGCCGGGTCGTGTGAAATTCCTGGTAAACCGGATCTCCCTTCTCTTTAATGTAGGAGATCGCCATTTCCAGATGGGAGCGCATTTTTTGGGCCGCCTGGAAAAGGTCGGTGATGGTGGAAAAGTCGTTGTTTTCTTCGTATTCACTTAATCGTTCCGAAACCACACCGGCAATGATACCGCCCATTGCCGCCAGGGCCTGAAGCTGGGTTGTGCCTTCGTAAATATTGGTGATACGGGCATCGCGATAGTGGCGTTCAACATTGAACTCATTGGTAAAACCAACCCCACCGTGGATCTGGATGGCATCATAACAGACTTTATTGACCATCTCCGCGGCCGAGCTTTTGGCCATGGGCGTAAACAGAGAGGCAAACCTGGTGTAACGTTTCAGGTCAGCCTTTAAGTCGGCGGCCCGATCCGGGTGTTTTTCAATCCGGTTCTCGATGCCTTCCTTGATATCAACAATACGGGAGGTTTCATAAACCAGGGAGCGGGCCGCCTCAATGGCGACCTTCATGTCGGTCAGCATCTCATAGATGACGGCAAAATCGCGGATTGGTTTTTTAAATTGAGCTCGATCATTGGCATAGGCGTAGGCTTCCCGGTAGGCGGCCTCGGCAATGCCGACCGACTGAGCGGCGACCGCCAGCCGGGCCCCATTCATCAGGTAGATCGTATATTTGATCAAACCCAGTTTACGTTTGCCTAAGAGTTCCGCTTTGGCATTGTTAAACTGCAACTCGCAGGTGGGTGAACCTTTGATTCCCAGCTTATGTTCAATCCGCCGAACCTTCATGTCTTGATCACGTTCATAGATGAAGAGGGAGAGGCCGCGACCGCTGGTTGAGCCCGCTTCCGAGCGCGCCATGACTAGAGAGATGTCTCCGCAGCCGTTGGTGATAAAACGTTTTACGCCATTCAAGCGCCAGGTGCCGTCTTCATCCTGATGGGCTCGCAACATGACCGACTGCAGATCGGAACCGGAGTCGGGTTCGGTCAAGGCCATGGAACCCATCACTTCACCGCTGGCAAAACGGGGCAGATGGCGTTCTTTCTGCTCTTTAGAGCCGAATTTGCCAATTGTATCACTTAAACCCTGGAGGCCAAAAACCAGCATCAATGAAGCATCGGCCCGAGAGATTATCTCGATTGCGGCTGAAAAAATGCTCATCGGCATATTGATGCCGCCATACTCTCGGGCCGTGGTAAAGCCCGCCAGATCAGCCTGATTTAAGCGGGCAATCGTCTCCCTGATGCCTTTGGGGTAGGTTACCTCACCATCGGCAAAAGTAGCTCCCTCTTCGTCAACTTCCCGGGCTCTGGGAGCGGCAAAATCACCAGCAATTTCACCAACAATTTCCAGGACTCGATCGTAATTGTCCAACGTATCGGCCTGATCCTTGGGGGCGTAGGGGGAGTCTTCCTTATTGCTGAAGCCATCTTCCCTTAAATCGATGACCCGAGTCAGATCCTGGTTGCGCATGTGAAAAAGAATATCTGCATTATCACGATAAAAATTATCCATTATCGGACTCCTTATGACTTAGTCTTGTAAGCTTTAATCATCTTGCCCAGCACATCTTTAACGTCACCCACAATTCCGTAATGGGCCAGACCGAAGATCGGGGCTAAAGGATCTTTATTGATGGCGATAATGCGTTTGGCCTCAGACATCCCGGCTCGGTGCTGGATCTGTCCGGAAATTCCGCAAGCTATATAGAGGTTGGGGCGTACGGTTATGCCGGTTTGCCCGACCTGATGATCTTTGTCTAAGACTCCTGAATCGACTATCGGTCGAGAGCATCCCAACTCTCCTCCTAAAAGCCTGGCCAGATCTTTAGCCAGAGCAATGGCTTCGGGATCAACTGCCCCCATTCCGGCTGAAACAATGACTTGAGCCGCTTTCAGGTTGACCTGTTTTTCCTCACGAATGACTTCCAAAACCTCAGTTAGAAAATCATCATCATCGAGCAAGCAGATTTCTTGGATGATCTCAACCGTTTTGCCGGGATCGGGAGTGATCATTTTCATCACCCCCTCGCGAACCGTTGCCATACTGGGTACGCTTTCGGGTGAGACAATGGTTGCGACAATGTTGCCGCCGAAAGCCGGGCGAATCTGCATCAGCGTGTTTTTGTACGTGACATCTTTGATTTTGTGTTCGCCGATTTGTAAATCCGTACAGTCA
>JAUVDU010000134.1 GCA_030595135.1 Deltaproteobacteria bacterium
AAGATTCCTAATGCTTAACCATCAACAGATAATTGCTGAAGGACGGCGTACGGTTGCCGTCGAAGCGGCCGCGCTTGAGGATCTCGGTCGGCGACTTGGGGATGATTTTGCCCGCGCTGTCGAGATGTTGTCCGCCTGTCGGGGTAAAGTGGTGGTTACCGGGGTTGGTAAATCGGGAATTATCTGTCGTAAGATTGCCGCTACCCTGGCCAGTACCGGGACTCCCGCCCTTTTTCTCCATCCAACTGAAGGTCTGCACGGTGATCTCGGGGTTTTGTCGAACCTGGATCTGGTTATTGCCATCTCCTACAGCGGGACTACCGAAGAGTTGATAAAAATTATTCCGGCTTTAAAACGTCAGGGCCTGCCGTTGCTTGTGCTGACCGGTAATCTGACAACCGAGCTTGCCAAAAGCAGCGATCTGGTGCTTGATATTTCGATTGATCGTGAAGCCTGTCCCCTCGGTCTGGCACCAACCGCCAGTACGACCGTGACCCTTGCTTTAGGTGATGCTCTGGCTTCGGCCCTGTTAGCGGTTAAAGGTTTTAGCGCCGATGATTTTGCTCTGCGTCACCCCGGCGGGGCTTTGGGCCGGCGGCTGCTGCTCAGGGTTGGCGATATCATGCATAGCGGATCACGGATTCCGTTAGTCTCTAATTCGGTCTCTCTCAAAGAAGCCCTCTTTGAAATGACTGGTAAGGGTCTCGGGGTAACCGGCATTAAGGATGATCGGGGCCGTTTAGTCGGGATCTTGACCGATGGTGACCTGCGCCGTCTCCTCTCTGAATATGAAAATCCCTTTGACTTGCCGGTGGCCGAGTTGATGACCTGTAAACCGAAATCTATTTTGTCTGATGAGTTGGCTGCAAGCGCGTTAAAGAAGATGGAGGATGCCAGGATTACCTCTCTTTTTGTAATGGCGGAAAGATTAACGGAAGTTGATAAGCTAATACCTGTCGGCATTATTCATCTGCACGACCTACTACGTGCCGGTGTGGTTTAGTGACTTACTCCTGAAAGTTTGTCATAAAAAACAAGAAAATTTTTATCGCGGAGTTTGTTCGACCCGTCTCGGCTGGGGTCATTGCTTTTGTCAATGGTGACAGCCATTTATGAAAGCTCTGACCCCGTTAATGAGGGCGAAGCAAAGTCCGCGGCGTTCTCGATATTGGTTAATATGGTATGGATTTAAAAGAAAAAATTTTGCCGATCAAAGCTTTGATCATGGATGTTGACGGGGTCCTTACCGACGGCCGCATTATTTTTGACAGTAACGGGGTTGAGAGTAAGCAGTTCGATGTTCGCGATGGTCATGGTTTGAAAATGCTGGCTCGCAGCGGCGTGGCCTTGGCTCTTTTGACCGGTCGTCGCTCTCCGGTGGTTAGTCACCGGGCCGCGGAACTTGGTATCGATATTGTTTTTCAGCGTTGTCATGACAAATTGAAGGCTTTTAGCCAAATTTGCCGGCGTCTGGGCTTGGACGATCACGAAATAGCTTATATCGGTGACGATGTGGTCGATATTCCGGTACTGCTTAAAGTCGGCTTTGCCGCCACGGTCGCCGATGCCGATCCCGAACTTGTCCCGGTTGTCGACTGGCAATCATCGCGACCCGGCGGCCGCGGTGCGGTACGTGAACTTTGCCGCCTGATCATGCAAGCTCAAGGCACCTGGGATAAAGCCATGGCCCGGTATTTGGTGTAAGTTGAAAAAAAAAGTTCTTATAACCCTTTTTATACTTATAGTTCTCTCCGGAGGGATTTATTACCTGATTAAGCAGGTGTTACGTGACCCTTCGCGCCTGCCGATCGATTTGCCCCAAATAGCCAAGCATCTTGAGTTTGAGCTTGAAAATGTCCGTTATGGTCATACCCGGGCCGGCGTTAAAAAATGGGAATTGAGTACCCTTAAAGCCAAGCGTATCAAAGGCCGGGATGAAATTCTTCTAGAGGGGGTCAAAGCGCGGATCTATGCTGATGGCAAACTTGAGAGCGATACGCAGATAGAGGCTGAGCGCGGCTCCTATGTTATTGAGAGTGGGGATATGCTGCTCGAAGGCCGGGTCAAAATTATCAATCCTCAATTTCAGATTACAACTGAACGCCTTCGTTACCAGGAAGCGTTAGAGGAGATTTCAGCCCCTGAAAGCCTGATTGTTAACAGCGAAAAACTGACTATAACCGCAGACCGGGCAACCATCGATCTGCCGCGTCAACAGCTCCATTTCCGGGGCAAGGTTAAAGCCCGTATCCTGCTTTCTGGAGATGCAAGCAAGGTGAAAGTGAAAGCAAAAGTGAAAGCTAAACCCGTGGTTGATGTTGACAAGTAATAATGTTTTACGACCGAAGCAAACAAACAAGCTACCATCTGTAACTTAACAAGGCGGTTCAATGTTGAAAAACAGAGATAAAAAATATTTACAAATAGTTACCATTTTTTGTTTGAGCCTGGTTTTTTTATTCTCAACCCAAGTCGGAGTCTGCGTCGCCGCCCAAGGTTCACAAAAACCGGTTTTTTTCGGCAAAAGCAAAGATCCGGTTGATATTACTTCGGACAAACTTGACTTTGATCAGAAAAAAAATATTGCGACTTTTACCGGCAGCGTCATCGCTCGTCAGGCTGAAACCTCGCTTGAGGCCGATACCTTGAAAGTATTTTTTGCCGAGTCCGACCAGAGCCTGCAGGAGATTATTGCTACCGGCAAAGAGGTGGTTATAAAATTGCAAGGCAAGAAAGCCCTCTGTAAAAAGATGCATTACTATGCCAGTGAGCGCAAGATTGTTCTGACCGGCAACCCTTCCCTTGATGACGGCAAAAATGTTATCAGCGGTGAGGAGATCACTTTTTTTCTTGATGAAGAGCGCAGTGTTGTCAAAAGTGGTCAACAAAAACGGGTGAGGACGACGATTTTTCCCGGTCAGCGTGGTAGTTTGGGGCCGAAATGAGTTGTCGCCTGGTGGTCAGTGAGGTTAGCAAAAGTTATCAGGGCCGGCGGGTTGTTGATCAGGTTTCCATCGCCTTGGAGTCTGGTAGTGTCGTCGGTCTTCTGGGCCCCAATGGTGCCGGTAAAACCACGACTTTTTATATGGTGGTGGGCTTGATTAAGCCTGATTCCGGAAGCCTGCTCCTCGATGATCATGATCTTACCGGTCTGACTTTGCCCCAGCGAGCCAGCTTAGGAATCAGTTATCTGCCTCAGGAGGCTTCGGTATTTCGTAAACTTTCGGTGGCCGATAATCTTCTGGCCATAATCCAGACCCTGGGGCTGAGTCGAGAGGAGGAGAAAAACCGACTTAACGCCATGCTTAAACGTTTCGGGTTGGAAAAAATCAGGGATAACCCGGCCTATACGGTCTCCGGCGGCGAGCGCCGTCGGGTTGAAATTGCCCGAGCCCTGGTCTTAGAGCCTAAATTCATTCTTCTCGACGAACCTTTTGCCGGAATTGATCCTCTTGCGGTTAATGATATTCAGCAGATTATTACTGAGCTCAAAGCCCAGGGTATCGGAGTTCTGATTTCCGACCACAACGTTCGTGAAACCCTTGGTATTTGCGATTATGCCTATATCATGGATCAAGGTCTGATTCTTGAGGAAGGTGATCCGCAAACCGTTATTGCCAGTCCCAAGGCCCGCAAAATCTACCTCGGCGAAGACTTTCGCATGTAATAAGCCTCTTTCTCCCCTTTTTTGATTTTCCCCTTGTATTTCCCTTTCCTCTTTACTATACTTACAGGTATGATACTTGCGTAAAGCTTGGTTTTTTTGTGCCTGTTAATGTTTGATCATATTTTATCTACATGTCAATATCCTTAAGTCAAAATATTCGTCTTATCCAGACTCAGCAGCTGGCGCTGACCCCGCAGTTACAGCAGGCGATCAAGCTTTTACAGCTTAATCAGGTTGAACTTTTGGAGATGGTCAGCCAGGAGATGGTGACCAATCCGGTTCTCGAAGAGGCTGTGGATAAGGGCCTTGAGGAGCTTGAGCATGCCGAGCGCCAGCAGGTTGACAATGATGAGCGCACGCTCAGGGATGGGATGGACTCTGAAAATCGTCCTGAAACCCGCGAGGCCCTTAAAGATGTTGACTGGCAGCCCTATTTTGAGCAGCGCGGCATAAGTGGCAGCGCTCGTTCGGGGTTTGATAGTGATGAGCGGCCGTCTTGGGATTATAATCTGACTAAACCGGCAACCCTGATCGACCACCTTCTCTGGCAGCTGCAACTTACCCCCCTGTTTAGTGAGAGAGAGTTAGATATTGGCGAAGCCATTATCTATAGTATTGATGAGGATGGTTATCTTGAAACCACCCTTGACGAACTTAGCGCCCGACTCGGTTGCGAGCCCGAGGTTGTTGAGGGTGTGTTGGTTCGGATTCAACAGCTTGATCCGGTGGGAGTGGCGGCGCGTTCTCTTGAGGAGTGCCTGCTCTGTCAGATGGTTCACTTAGGGATTGATAATGATCTTAACTGTAAAATTGTCGAGGAACATTTAAGTCAGCTCAAAACTAAAAATTATCGTAAGATTGCCCGTCAACTCCAGATCGATGAGGAGAAGGTTTTAACTGCGGTTAAGCTGATAATGACGCTTGACCCCAAGCCTGGCGCCCGTTATCAGCCCGATTCCACCCATGTCGTGGTGCCTGAAGTCTTTGTCTATAAGAGTGATGGACGCTTTGTTGTCTCTCTGAATGAAGATCGCTTGCCCCGGCTTGCGGTTAACAGTTACTATCAGGAGATTGCCAGCCAAAGGCGCGAACCCAACAATCTGACCCGCAACTATCTGACCGAAAAAATCCGGGCCGCGCAATGGTTGATTAAAAGCATTGAACAGCGGCAGAAAACAATATATAAGGTAATGGTCAGTATTGTTAAGTTCCAGGATGATTTTTTTGCCCGGGGAGTTCACTATCTCAAGCCTCTGGTATTGCGCGATGTTGCCGATGATATCGAAATGCATGAATCGACGGTCAGCCGGGTAACCCAAGGCAAATATGTGCAAACCCCGCACGGGGTCTTTGAACTCAAATACTTTTTTAACAGCAGTATTAATCAGGGCGGAGGTGATATCGCTTCCGCCAGTGTTAAACAGAAAATTGCCGAGTATATCAATCGGGAAAACCCGACTGAACCTTGGAGTGATGATGCTATCGTCAAATTGCTGGCGAAAGATCATGAAATCAGAATCGCCCGGCGTACGGTGGCCAAATATCGTAATCAGCTCGGTATTTTAGCCTCCAGTCAGCGTAAAAAAATATTGTAATTGATGGCGTTGTAAAAAGTTCCGATATCCTGCGTTGTTGTGGTTTGCCAGACACTCGACATACTAATATGTATGGTCTCGCGCCTGGCAAACCACAACATCTTGTCTATCGAAATTTTTACTTAGCCATCCCGTTACTTTTTATGAGTTCATCAACTATGAAAGACTATCTAGACCTGCTTCCTGATGCAGACCATGAACAGATAATGGGTTTGCGCAAGAGCTATCTTGAAAAATTGCAGAGCGCTAAAAAAGGAGTTGTTGCTCATCGCCTCCCGTATGAGTCTGTGCGTCATCTTCAAGCTTCCTATCTTGATCTTGAGAGTGATGTCGTAACCATCGGTCG
>JAUVDU010000195.1 GCA_030595135.1 Deltaproteobacteria bacterium
TGCGTGATCGCAGCGCTATGACCTACAAGCTCCTGATCGGCCGCGACTGGCTGAGCCGGGATTTTGTTGTCGATGTTGACAAAAATAAGGGCTCAAGAAGCAAAAAATAGTCAGCCAAAACAAAAACCAGGAAAAAGGATCCAGCCATGAAAACCCGCCAACTCTTTATGCTTCTGCTTGCAGCTTTCTGTTTTACCGCCTGCGCCGGGAAAAGTGACCAGCTTAAAGCCCCGGCTGACAAAATAAGCGAACCCGTAAAAATGGAAAAACCGGTTTCCGAAAAGCCAACCCAACCCCCGGCCAAACCGGAAGAGATCAAAAGCGGTTCCGATAAATTGATCATCATTGGTGAAGCTGAATATATCACGATCAAACCCGACAATATCCGCTTGACCGCCCGTATCGATACCGGAGCCACAACCTCCTCAATCCATGCCACGGAGATCAAACAATTTGAACGAGACGGAAAAAAGTGGGTTCATTTCAACCTGACCAAAAAATCCGGCGAAAAAGTCGAATTTAAAAGACGCCTTCTGCGGACTATCGAGGTCAAACGCCACGGCATGGATCAACAGAGCCGACCGGTTATCAGCCTGCAAACCACAATGGGGCCAATCGTCAAGAGCAGCCAGTTCTCCCTGACCGACCGCAGCCAGTTCAAATTCCCGGTTCTCATCGGGCGCTCTTTCCTTAAAGGCACGGCTTTAGTCGATGTCAACCGCGACTACATCCTCTCCCCTTTAAGCGGAGGCAACAATGAAAACTAAACTGCAACTGATAATCATGATCGTAACCCTGCTGGCTTTAGGTTTTGGCACCACTCTCTACAAAGTCAAGGTTTTGGGCTTCTCTTTCAGCCCGGACAAGGAAGAGACCGTCTGGACGGTTGAGAGTACGATAGATTTTGAAGCTGACGGCGGACCGGTTAAAGTTTCTCTGAATATGCCGGACAACAGCGCCGGGCTGGCAGTCACTGAAGCCCATAAAGAGACCTCCGGCTATACTTTCTCTCGGAATGTAAAAGGGAAAGAGAGACGCGGCACCTGGATCAGCAAAGAAGATAAAAATGGGCCTCAGCGTATCTATTACAGAGTCAACATCTATCGCCGCCACAGTTCTCCGACAGTCACCAGCGGCTCAGCTCCCGCCTTGCCGGAACTCTCCCAACCCTTCACCGAAGCTTACCTGGCCGCGGCTGACACCCTGCTTGAAGAGTCACGAGAATCGGCTGAAGATGCTGCTCAAACCAGTACTAATCTTATCAACAATTTGAATGATCCGGAAAAAAATGAAGCTGCCGCCCTGTTGCTGAAAATGCCTCGTGAAAGCGGTGGATACTTAAGTTTAGCCCAAGACCTGCTGACTAAAAGCCAAATTCCGAGCCGCATCTCTAAAGGGCTCCTCCTGGACAAGAACAACAAGAAGAAAAAGCTGACCAGCTATATCGAAGTCTTTGACGGCAAAAAATGGTTACTTATCAATCCGAAAACCGCACAAATTGAAGACCCGGATGCCTTTCTGCTCTGGCAGCAAAACCATGAATCACTGCTCGAAGTTGAAGGCGGCAGCAACTCAAAGGTTCGTTTTTCATCAATAACCACCAAGATCCTGGCCAATCAGGCCGCAATCAAGAGCGGCCATCAGCAAAGTTCATGGCTCATAGATTTTTCCATCTACTCGCTCCCGCTCTCCAGCCAAAACACGTTCAGACTCCTGCTTTTGATCCCTTTTGGAGCCCTGATTGTCGTTATTTTACGCAATCTGGTCGGCATTCAAACGGCGGGAACTTTTATGCCGATCTTGATCGCCTTAGCCTTTCTCCAAACCAAACTGATTGTCGGCCTGATTCTCTTCATAACTGTGGTCGGCGTCGGTTTACTGATGCGCTCTTACCTAAGCCACCTAAACCTTCTGCTGGTACCCCGAATATCAGCGGTTCTGGTCTTTGTCATCACCATCTACCTGGCAATTTCAGTCATCGGTGTTAAGATGGGCAGCGAACTGGGGCTAAATGTCACCTTTTTCCCGATGATCATCATCTCTTGGTCAATTGAGAGAATGTGCGTACTCTGGGAAGAGGAGGGGGGCAAGGATGCTCTAATTCAAGGCAGCGGCAGTCTGTTTACCGCAAGCCTGATCTATCTCTTGATGATAAACGACTTTGTCGGCAACATGATCTACGCTTTTCCCGAACTCCTGCTGGTATTGCTCGCCCTTATCCTGATGATCGGCACCTACTCCGGCTACCGGTTGAGTGAATTACGACGTTTTGAACCGATGGGCCGGGAATAGGAGAATAAAATGCTTATAACCTCCCCAGGCCGTCTGCGCAAACGCGGCATTGTCGGCATGAACAAGCGCAACGTCGTCTATATCGGCCAGAATAATAAACGTAAGTTCTACCCTCGGGTCGACGATAAACTCATCACCAAGATATTAGCTGAAGAGGCCGGCATTGCGGTTCCCCGCCTGATCGGAGTGGCGCGCTACCAGAGACATACTAAACAGCTGGCTGAATTTTTGGCTCAGGAAAAAGCCTTCGTCATCAAACCTTCCAAAGGCAGCGGCGGCAAAGGTATTCTTGTAATTGTCGGACGTGATGGCAATGATTATCTTAAACCCAGCGGCAGCCGAGTCAATGATCAAGCCCTGCGCCGCCACGTTTCTGATATTTTAAGCGGTCTTTTCAGTTTAGGCGGCCGACCTGATGTCGCAATGATTGAAGAGTTGGTCAATTTTTCTGATGTTTTCGAAGGTTTCAGCTTTGAAGGGGTACCCGATATCAGGATTATTGTCTATAAAGGTTATCCAGTGATGGCTATGACCCGGCTTTCAACCAGAGAGTCCGATGGCAAAGCTAATCTCCATCAAGGGGCGGTCGGTGTCGGCATCGACATCGGCAGCGGCAAAGCTTTAAATGCCGTCCAGCATGGTCAACCGGTCGAAATTCATCCCGATACCGGGCGCAATCTTAATGAACTCGAAGTTCCGGATTGGCCGGTCTTTCTTGATCTGGGAGCCCGCTCTTATGAGATGTCTGAACTGGGCTATCTCGGAGCCGATGTCGTCTTAGACAAGTTTAAAGGCCCCCTGATTTTAGAACTCAATGCCCGGCCCGGCCTCGCCATCCAGGTCGCCAACAATCACGGCCTCGAAAGCCGAGTCGCCCGCATCGAAGAGGAGATCAGAACCTGCCAACGTAACCCCAGCGAACGCGTCGCCTTTTCAATGCAGCATTTTGCCAGCTGACGGAACAATTCAAAATAACAAATCAGGGAACATCGACGCGGACTAGGCGGGTCGCATATCGATGCAGGCGGGTTAAAGCATCATGCGTGGCATCGGAATCGACAGAGGTTGCCAGAAGTGAGAAACCATCGCCTTTTGCCAGCACCAGTGTGATATCGGCGATAACCTCCCGAGTTTTTTCTTCAATAGCCACTTTCTCTTCCGGTTGTAAGCGAAGACAATCTTCGGGATATTCTTCATACAACATCCGGGCCTGCTCAACCATAGCCAGCACGGCGCGACCATCTCTTCCATAAATCCGGACAGAGCCGACTTTATTGGGATCATCTGAAAATATTCCCGCATTACAGGTGACAACAATCTCCACCTCGTAAGTTTCTCCCCGCAGAATTAATTTCATATTGAACTCTCTTGACGACCGGCGAGAAAGGCTCGTAGGGCTTGTTCTGTAACTCGGGTTACGTTTTCACGGGAAAGTTTCATTGATTCCGCCAGAGAGATGGGGCCCGGACAGAGACTGAAAATGGCATTGATGCCTGATTCATGCAGGTTACCAAGTTCTTTGCCGATAGAGCCCGCTATGGCAAAACAGGGAATTCCCTGGGCCTTGGCAGCAGCCCCCACGCCGCCGAGAGCTTTGCCGAAAACAGTTTGAAAATCGATCTGTCCTTCACCAGTAAGAACCAAGTCGGCACCGGAAAGTTTTTCATCTAAACCGACCAGGTCAAAGATCAGATCAATTCCCCGACAAAGTTGAGCCCCAAGAAAGGCATACAGACCAGCGCCTAATCCGCCAGCCGCCCCGGCTCCCGGCAGATTTTCGACATCTATGCCTAAATCTATTTTTATGCGCCGGGCCAGATTTTCAAGTCCGTCATCGAGCTCCTGAACTTGTTTCGGAGTTGCCCCTTTTTGCGGGCCATAGACAAAAGCGGCCCCTTGCGGGCCACAGAGTCGGTTTTCAACATCACATACGGCTTTGATCGTGGTCGCCGCCCCGATTCTCGGATCAAGTCTTGAAATATCAATCTTGGCAATTGAGGCCAGGGAGGCTCCGATACCCGACAGCTCCCGGCCATTTTTATCAAGAAAAAGCACCCCCAAAGCCTGGGCCATGCCGATGCCGCCGTCGGTTGTCGCACTCCCGCCGATCCCGACATTAATCTGCCTCACCCCAAGATCGAGGCCCGCCTTTATCAGTTCACCAGTGCCAAAGGTGGTGGTCAGGGTCGGATCTTGTAACTCCTCCGGCAAAAGAGCAAGGCCGCTGGCCAGAGCCATCTCCACCATCACCAGACTCAGTGATTTAACGTA
>JAUVDU010000103.1 GCA_030595135.1 Deltaproteobacteria bacterium
AAAAATCCAGGTGATAAGGTTGAAGGGGAATATCTGTCCCTTGTGGGTATGACCGGAAAGCTGCAGGTCAAAAAGGCCGATGCTGTCGGGGTTGATGTCCGGTCGGTGTTTCAGGAGCAGGGTGAATTTCTTTTCCGGCAAGGTTGCAAGAAATTTCGCTTCCGAAATATTCGGTGGTTTATGAAACGATGTCGTCGCCTGATCATCAACGCCGACGACAGTAAGGTGGGGAAATATTTTGGCCTGCTGCTGTAAAATGGTAAACCCGGCCGACATGGTGAAATTAAGGGAATGTTCCAGACCGGCATAAAACTCATGGTTGCCGGTGACCGCGATTTTACCTAGCGGGGGTTCAAAAGAAGCCAAAAGTTCGGCCTCCTGACTTAAATCATTGGGCTGTCCGTCTACCAGATCACCGGTTGAAACCAGCAGGTCCGGTGCCATCGCTGCAACCAAGCCAAGAATCTTCTTCACCTGCGGCTCCCGGATAAAGAGTCCCAGGTGGACATCAGATATCTGGACAATGCGAATCCTTTCAATCTCTGCCGGGATCTTTGCACTCTTAACCACAACATGTTCCACCTTGAGTCTTGCGGCCTCAAACAGGCCATAACCATAGAGTGCCAGCGTCAGTACCAATGACAGGTAGAAAAAAAGTGCGGAAGCAATCGGCTGCCGGGTAGATCTGTTATTGAAAAGCTTTGCGAAAACAAAACCGAAAAGTTTTATCAGGTCACCGGTAACCGAGATGGATACGAAAATGAAAAGAAGCCCCATCCAGCTGAAAGCGATATAGGCCAAGAGGTGTAATCCACTGGTTATCCCGGCTCGTTCAACGATTCGGACAAAAATCGGGGCCAGGATCATCAACAGCATAAACAAGCCCAGGAACCGGGCTCTCTTTTTACCAATTTCCAGAGAGGACTTGACCTTCCGCAAGGCATAGTAATGCAATAGGCCGTAAATCGAAAAATAGAAAATCAGAAAAAAAGTCATAGAGACCTTAACCGATTGACACAAGTATTGAAGGCATCCACAAATCCCAAACTATTTATACTTATCATATATTTTTTGTAACCTGCCGTCATTCCGCATTTTTCTGATTATTTTATCAACCTCTGTAATAATATTGATGTAAGGTGAATCATTTCTGATACACAGATTAAAATCAACTGATTTCAAAATAATCGGAATTTCAATAAGTTGTTTTTGCAAGCCTAATTTGTTGATAATGTAATTGGCTACCTGAGAAGTGTGGACAAATACATTTTCATGTCCTTTAGCCAGCTTAAGAAGAACATCGTCTATTTTGGCATACCAATCTACATTGAAATCGGAAAAATTCTTTTTTGCCCAACCATTTCCCTGATAATCCAATAGTTTAAAATCCTTTAAATCAGATAGCTTTCTGATCTTTTTCAATTTTTCCATTTTCGCATTATCTTTACTCGTAAATATTGTTATTTTTCCGACAATGACAGGTTCAGTATTAATTTTGGTATATTCTCTTCGGGCCGGCGTCGGGACAGTAATAAAAGCATCCGCCTCTCCATCTCTGACTTTCTTCTGAGCCAATGCCCACTGATAGCCTTGATGAGAAACCTGTATGTCCATCTGTTTTTGTATTGCCTCATTAATTACATCTATCAGGATACCATGCATCTGTTTCTCACTGTCCTCCCATGAAAAAGGTGCGAAATCGTTATAATATACCAGTTTCATTGTATCTTGAGCAAAAAGAGGGGGAGTAAAAAACAAGATACATGCAATTATAACGATTAATTTTTTCATAAAATTCTCCTTATCTTTTGATTGGAAGGTTGAGATGGTATAGCAGTACCTATATACACATAAAGACTGCTTGTAAAGGTTGATGCATTCGTAAGAAGTCATGGGATGGCTAAGTTAAAATTTCGATAGACAAGATGTTGAGGTTCTCCAGGCGCGAGACCATACATGTAGTATGTCGAGTGTCTGGAGAACCTCAACAACGCAGGATATCGGAACTTTTTACGACGCCATCAAGGTTGCACCATTATCTTTGCTTTACAAGCGGGGCGCGATATATTACGGTGGTGGCTATTATTCAAGGTAAAATGTGTTCATTTTTAGATTGGATGTGAGAGTTAAAAGTTGACTAAATCGCGAGAAATAATCTCTTTTTGTGTTGCCGGAACTCACTCTGGAGCGGGAAAAACGACGCTAACTTTGGGGTTGCTGGCGGCCTTTAAAAAACGGGGCTATAAAGTTCAGCCTTTCAAATGCGGGCCTGACTATCTTGATCCTGGTCACCATCAGGCGGCTTGTGGTACGCTTTCTCGAAATCTCGATACCTGGATGATGGGTAAAGAGGCGGTTCTCGAATCTTTTTCGCGGGCGCTTGTCGGCCAGAAAGTTGCCGT
The DNA here is from genome assembly GCA_030595135.1 of Deltaproteobacteria bacterium. Classification (GTDB taxonomy): domain Bacteria; phylum Desulfobacterota; class Anaeroferrophillalia; order Anaeroferrophillales; family Tharpellaceae; genus Tharpella. The sequence continues at coordinate 2,403 of JAUVDU010000103.1, forward strand.
GGTCGAAGGGGTGATGGGACTTTTTGACGGGGCCTCGGCGACCACTCTTTCGGGAAGTACGGCCGAGGTCGCATTGCTGCTTGAACTGCCGGTGATTTTGGTGGTTGATGCGCGCTCGATGGCCCGCTCGGTTGCGGCTTTGGTCAAAGGTTTTGTCGATTTTGAGCCAAAACTTAATATTGCCGGGGTTGTTGCCAACAATATCGGTTCCGAACGTCATCGTGAGATTTTAAAGCAAGCCCTGGCTGCGGCGGCGTTGCCGCCTCTGGTTGGGGCTTTGCCGCGGGGCGTGGTGCCCTCTTTGGCGGAGCGGCATTTAGGTTTGGTAACCGCCGATCAAGAGCGTGACGCTGTAACCTATCAGCGTCTTGGTGAAGTGGTTGAGGAGTATCTTGACCTTGATCTGTTGGCCCGTAAATGTCGCCTTTGGCTTCCGGAAATACTGGTTAAAAATGAGGGGCAAGAGTTGCTTTCACAGCCGCTATCAACCCGGAACGTGAGGGCCGATAAAGTTAGGTTGGGCGTGGCCAAAGATCAGGCTTTTCATTTCTATTATGCCGACAACCTCGACTTTTTGCGCCGGGCCGGGATTGAGTTAATTGAGTTTTCACCTCTTTCGGAAGCGAGTCTGCCACAAGATCTTCAAGGGCTCTATTTGGGCGGTGGTTATCCGGAACTTTTTGCTCAAGAGTTGAGCGCCAATTTAAAGATGCGTCAAGCGATTGCCGATTTCGCAAAAAGGGGCGGGGCGATCTATGCCGAGTGCGGCGGTCTCATGTATTTAAGTCAAAAACTGGTTGATCAAGAGGGCAAAGAGTGGGCTATGTCTGGGGTTTTGCCGCTTTCAACCCGGATGGAGAAACGGCGTCATCGTTTGGGCTATGTCGAGGTTGAGAGCGCTCGGGATGGTCTCTTCGGCAAAACCGGAACCGCCTGGCGCGGACATGAATTCCACTGGTCGTCACCCGATCTTGAACCATCTTTGTCCAACGCGCCACTGCGTTACCGCCGACCCGGCGAGACTGAGTGGCAGGCGGCCGGTTACAGTCAGGGACGGGTTTTAGGAACCTACATTCATGCCCATTTCGGCAGCAATTGTGAAATTGCCGCAAACTGGGTCGCTTTTCTGCGGACTTAAAAGATGCCAGAGAAACGATTCAAAAACAATCTGCAAAAGATTATTTCAGGAAGCTTTTTTTGGGGCCGTCAGGATGATAACCGGTTACAATATTTTGATGATTACAATGATCCTGCCGGTGTCGGATACCATCATGAGGAGTGGTATGTGCCGGCTCGTTACGCTCAGACCCAAAAAAGTATCTGGTCTCAATCCTACGTTGATCCCCACTCCCTGCAACCCATGATAACCTGTACGGTGCCTCTGGTTGAGGAGGGTAAATTTGTTGGGGTCAGCACGGTTGATTTAAAGCTTGAGGGCTTGGCCGATCTCTTTGCTGAGGCCGGGCGGGAGGTGAACGGTTATCTTTTTGCTCTTGATCGTAATGACAAATTTCTCGCTTTTCCCGACCCTGAACTGATTCGCAAAAAGAGTGATCAAGGAGAGGTAAGGCCGACTTTGGGCTTTATCGACAGTAATTCGCTTTGTCACAGAGACAAACGCTTTGGCCCGTGAATCATACCAGATCGACCATCGTCAGGCCCAATTTATCACGGCTCTTTTTTGTGATCCTCTGAAAAAAGAGACGGGCTTGTCAAAAAAACTGATCAGTTTTAGAATGGCTGATGATATTGTCCTGCACGAACCGGTTACGGTAACATTTTTCCACATGCCGGCAACCTACTGGAAGATTGCCGTTGTTGTCCCCGAGAGCCGGATTAATGCGGTCGTCGGTCAGATTGTAGGGAAAATGATTTTCTGTCTCGCTTTTGTTTTACTGCTTATTTTATTTATAGCTTTCTTCCTTTTACGTTTAAAACTCCTGCAGCCATTAAAAGATATTACGGCCCAATTAATACGAATTGAAGATGATCCCCAGTCGGGCCCTTTAGAGCTCAACATCTCATCCAATAATGAATTGGGGCGATTGGCTTATCATTTCAATCAGAGAACTAAGGATCTGGTCAGAAGCCGGAAACGCTATCACGACCTCTTTGATAGTGCTAAAGTTGCGATTTTCGTTCATGATATTGATGGAGTGATTATCGATGTTAATCAGACGATGCTGAATATTTACCAGATTCCTGACCGTGAAACCGCTTGCCAACTCTCGGTAAGCGAAGATCTTTCAGCCTCTGATAATGATCTTACGAGAGTTCCTGAATTGTTGCAGCAAGCTCTTGAGGGCATGCCCCAGGAATTTCAGTGGCGGGCTAAACGTTATCGGGATGGCAGCTCTTTTGATGTTCTGGTAAATCTTTCCCGGAATTTTTATGATGAAAAAGGGGTTATTATCGCCACGGTTACTGATATTACGGAAAAATTGAAAAATGAGCGCGAGTTGCAGAAGGTCTCCAGGCTGGAGTCTTTAGGCCTGTTAGCTGGGGGCATAGCCCATGATTTCAATAATCTTCTTTCTGGAATTTTTGGCTACATCTCTTTGGCTCGCCTGCAGGTTCCAAAGGCAAGTAAGGTTGACGGATACCTTGAGCGGGCCGAAAAAGCGATGCAGCGCACCACGGCCTTGACCCATCAGTTATTGACTTTTGCCAAAGGTGGAGAACCGCTTAAAAACGCAGTTGATTTGGCTCAATTAGTCAAGGAGAGTGCCGGATTTGTGGTCCATGGCAGCAATGTGAAATTGGAATTTAACCGTGATCCTGATTTATGGCAGGTCTTTGTTGATAAGGGGCAGATGGATCAAGTCATCTCCAACCTGGTGATTAATGCTGATCAGGCGATGCCCGAAGGGGGGACGATATCTATTACAATAAAAAATCTCGACAACGGTTCCGGTCTTGAGCCGGGTCTGGATCGGAGAAAATATGTCAGAATCATAATTTCTGATCAGGGTTCAGGGATTAGTGCCGAACATCTGGAAAAAGTTTTCGACCCCTATTTTACGACCAAACCCACAGGTTGCGGGCTCGGTCTGGCTTTATGTTTTTCGATTATCAGTAAGCATCAGGGTTTTATCAGGGCAGAGTCGGAAATTGACCTCGGCACAACTTTTACGATAGATCTTCCGGCCGTTGTCGAGATCGAAACGGAAAATTGGGCAAGTGAGGATGGGCCGGTCGCGGAAGTTGAAAAAGAGGGAGATTGTACCGTTTCGCTGAAAATTCTGGTGATGGATGATGAACCGGTGCTCCAAGAGATTGCGGTTGAGATGCTCTCTCTGCTGGGGCATTCGGCGGTCTCGGTTAGTGATGGCCGGGAAGCTGTTAGGATTTACACTGAGGCTTTTAAAATTGATCAGGCTTTTGATCTGATTATTGTCGATTTAACCATCCCCGGCGGGATGGGTGGTCTGGAGACTTTTGAAACATTGCGAGAGTTGAATCCGGCGATCAAGGCCATTGTCTCCAGCGGTTACTCCACCGATCCGGTTATGGCAAACTACTCAGACTATGGTTTTGCCGGGGTTATTGCTAAACCGTATCTCGTAAGCGAGGTTAAAGAGACTATTGATCGGATTGCAAGGGGCATCACAAACTAAAGCGGGCTTCGCCCGCAACCCAAATGCCTCCCGCAAAGACGCAAAGACGCAAAGAGTTCAAACTGTCAAGTTATCTTATGGTTTTTCTTGGCGTCTTGGCGTCTTGAGTGAGCAACGAGAACGGGCGGGAGATTAAATTTTCTTGTTTCTTGTGACAAACTTTCAGTGGTAAGGCACTAAAATCGTATTGACATCCAGAATTGAAT
>JAUVDU010000076.1 GCA_030595135.1 Deltaproteobacteria bacterium
CCGGCAGTCAGTTTTTCTTTGATGCCCCAATTGTTGTTGCCACCCTCGTTACGTTCCATGATATAGGCGGCGCCGGCGCTGTAGGCCTGGCTGTCATGGCCCGGAGCTCCGGCTACGGCATAGTCGCCGGCGATTGCAACCGATGTACCGAAATAGTCGTATCTCTTGCCGTCACTGTTGGTTTTCTTGGTTAGCTCGCCCCAGATATTACTGCCACCCTGATCTTTGTGGAAAAAGTAAACGGCTCCAGCCTGGGAGCCGTTAGCATTATTGTCCCGGCCGCTGCCGACAAGGGCAAAATCACCGGAGATGCCGACTGCGGTTGCAAACTCGTAGAACGCGGCCCCGTCACTGGCGGCCAGATCGGCGATTTTGCCCCAGGCGTTAGCGCCGCCCTGATTGCGGTTGAAAAGGTAGGCCAATCCTGAGTCGATACCATTGGCATCAGTGCCGGGAGCTCCGACCACGGCATTGTCACCATCAATGGCAACTGCGAAGCCGAAATTTTGTGGTTCCCCATCAAAGTCGGTAGAGTCGACGCTGATTTTGCTCTCTTGACCCCAGTTATCATTACCACCCTGATTGCGGGTAAAGATAAATGCGGCTCCGGCATCAGTACCGTTATCATCATCACCTGGCATGCCGACAATAATGCGGTCGCCGGAGATTGCTATTGCAGTGCCGAAACCATCGTCATCATTGCTCTGGTCGGCCGCAAGTTTTTTTACTTGGCTCCAGCTATTGCCCTGGTCCCGGGCAAAAATAAAAGCCGTTCCAGAAGCGGAGCCGTTGTCGTCGTCACCGGGGGCACCGATAACAAGATAATCACCAGAGATAGCGACCGCGCTACCGAAGGCATCGCCGGCTGCGCCATCAGTAGCGGTAAGTTTGCTCACCTGGCCCCAGTTATTGCTGCCGCCCTGATTGCGGGCAAAGATAAAGGCAGCTCCCGCCCCGGAGCCATTATCGTCATCACCGGGTACGCCGACCACGGTGTAATCTCCGGAAATGGCCACGGCCTCACCAAATTTGTCGTCATCGGAAAGGCCGGTTGCGGCTAGTTTATGTTCACCGGCTGAGACTGAAAAGGCTGTGCCGGTCATGATCACAGTAGTAATGAACACCATTGCCAAGCGGTAAAAGTTCTTCATGGTTATCTGTTCCTTTTAAATATAATTAAAATGGTCAAAACTTTAGTTTTTTGTCTAGGAAGCTGTCCGAGAATAGAAATTTTTTCTCAGATCGAGGCATTTTTTGAAAATAAGCACAGGCATACACCTAGTATTCCGAGCATTATTTTCAAAAAATAACGCTGAACTGGGGAAAAAGAGCATTCTCGGACAGTCTCCTAGGAGGCTGGTTTATGGTAGGGGCAGGGTAATCGTAAACGTAGTACCTTTGTCAGGAGTACTTTTGACTGAGATTTGCCCCTGGTGCTGCTCAATAATGCGCTGTGCGATAGCCAGACCAAGGCCCGTACCCTGACTCTTGGTCGTAAAAAACGGGTTAAATATCGATTCCAGTTCGGTTTCGTCGATACCCGATCCGGTGTCGCTGATTTCGGTAGTTATATCATAGGTGCTAGGTGTGCAGTAGGCGGTCTCCGTAGTCGTATTTAGGCCGTTTGTCTGCCACCAGGTTCGGATAGTCAGGATGCCATGGTCTTTAGTGGCATCGAGGGCATTGATGATGATATTGAGAAATACTTGTTGCAGAAGGCCTTTGTCGCCTTCAATTTCCGGTTGTTCGCCGGATCCGTGGTCAACTTCAAGCGTGATATGTTTCTGGCTGATTTTGTTGGAAACCAGAAAAAGGGTGTTATCTATTACATTCTTGATGGTTAATGATTCCAGTTGGGGATGGCTGGGACGGGCAAAACGGAGTAGGTTTTTAATGAATTCGTCAAGCCTTTTTACCTGGCTGAAGACCTCGTTGAAAATCTCGTGGGTGGGGTCCTGTTTAGCGAAATTTTTGCCGATTATCTGCAGGGCTGCGGTAATGCCGGCCAGCGGGTTGCGAATTTCATGGGCGATACCTGAAGCCAGTTCTCCCAGAGAGGCCAAACGATCCATGCGAGCCAGATGCTTTTCCATCTTCTTGCGTTGGGTGATATCGATGAACATGCAACTTAAGCCGGCGGTCTCTCCATTTTTATTGATGATAATTGAAAAACAGATTTCGGTCGGTAGTTTGATCTGGTTGGCACAGATCAGTTCAAACTCTGATAAATATCCGGTTTTCGGGTCAATGCCTTTGCCGCCGCCGCTAAAAATTTCCCGGATTTCCTCTTCCTCGGCATTGAACAGGTTAATTAGCGAAGTGTCAACCAGATCTTTTATGGGATAGCCCAGCAGATTGATGGCAGAGTTGTTCGCATGGGTGATTTTTAGGTTGATGTCGGCCGTAATCAGGCCGATTCTAAGACCTTGGATTATACTTTCATAAAAGCTTTTAAGTTCTTCATTTACTTCCAGATGTTGGGAGAGTTCCTGGTTCTGGCTTGCAATCCGCATCACCATTTTGTGATGTTTCATGGCCCGGCCGATGGCCATCGCCGAGTGGGTGACGATGGCCGTTGCCATACGGGCCTCTTCGTAACTGACCGGGGTGTCGCTTTCCGGTTTGTCGGCCAAGACATAGCCGTAGAAATTGTGGTCATCACAGATTGGGATAATCAGAAAAGCGGTCGCATTGCCGATCAACGATTCGATGGTTTCGTCGTGTTGGTAGTAGGTCAGGACTGAATAGTGGCGAAAGTTGCTTCGGTTATTGAGCAGTTTGTCGAGGGCCGTAGCCTTGTCCATATCCTTGAAACAGAGATTAATGTGTTGCCGTTGTTTAGCATCCAGGCGGCCATGAGAATCATCTTTAAAAATACTGCATTTAACTTTAAGCGAACCTGGCTGACCCTCTTTTTCTCCGGGTTTGGCTTTGAGAACGTTTAATGGCTCACGATCAGCATAGGCCCTTTTCAGTAAACCATTTACCTGGGTGAAGGGAACATTGATCTCCTTAATGTTGTCATAGCCATAGCTGGCTCGGCTTTCCAGGTTGTTGTTTTGATGGTCATAATAGAGCACCACCAGACGTTCCAGCTCAGTGGTGCTGATGATGTCTTCCGCGACATGGTTCAACAGGGTGTCGACGGCATCAGCCCGGGCCATCCGGGTGACGCTGCGGTAAAGGTAGCGCAGATCCTGAACTCGCTGGTTATCAGCCGTTATCGTGTTTTCGTTGTCCATGAAATATTTTTTTGTCCTAGGGCCGACACCTAATCAAAAGGGTTCAGGGTTCAACTTTGAACCCTGAACTCTGAACTTTGAACTGAATAATTATAGGTTCAGGTTGTGAGCCGTGCTGTGACACTCTCCGCAGGTCGGAAATTTCTTCATGATGCCGGGTGAATGCGGGACACCGTGACAATCTTGACAAGCCGGAACCATCTTGTGTTTCTCTTTGTGGCAAGCTGCACAGGAGAGGGAGTGATGCTTGGTCGTGCTGGTGGCCAGCTGGCTTAAAGCTTCATCATGACATGATCCGCAGCCTTGTGATGGGGTGTCGTCATTATAGACCACGACCAGAGGTGTGTGTGCTTGATGGCACTGAGCGCAATCAGTTTGAACCATCTCTTCTCCATGAGGTTCGTGACAGCTGACACAGAGTGGTATCTGGGCATGTTCCTGGTGGCAGGCGGTACAGGCCATCGTCGTATGAAAACTCTTGTTTTCCTGGAGTAGGGTACCCTGTTCCTGATGACAGGTCAAGCAGGGGTCGGTAATATCTTTGGCTAGTTGCAGTACCAGCGGCATATGGGGATTGTTGTGGCAACTAAGGCAGTTTTCGAGCTCATAATGAGATTTACCACTGTGGCAGCTATCGCAGGTTGGGATGTTTTCACGGACACTCGGGGGGTGGCCCTCGTGGCACTCCATGCAGGTTACTGCTGTTTTATGGGCTCCGCCCTGGGCTTCAATGTCAGCCGGTGGCTGGGTATGGCATTTTATGCAGTCACTATCGCTGAGTTCGTTAGCCAAGCTTAATGATGTACAAGCCAGCATCACCCCGGCGCTGATTGTCAGTGCCATTAAGATCGTCGTCAATCTTTTCATGTTTTTTCTCCCAATTTAATAGAATAGTATAATTTTTTTCAAATACATTAATTAAACTTTAGCTCCAAGACTCTAGCAATGATTGTACCTTGATTAATTGTTGTTCTATTGTAACTATTCAGCGTAAGTAGAAAAGTACCTAATTTTGATGGATTTCAGTAAATTCTGGGGACATAACCTGATTCTCCGAAGGAAATCGGGATTGTGTCCCCTGAATTTACTGGTTAGCTGAATAGTTACGTTCTATTTAACTTTTCAGATTATTTTTGTGGATTAATCATCCTCAACTATGGTTAGTTTTACTTCTAATTCTTTAAATTAACTATAAAAACGTTACCTGGTATTCAAGTTGGTATAAAGTGCTATATTAACTAATCTTACTGGGTCATATGCCCCGTTTGGGTTAAATAGCACAGCTGATTAAGACTTATAATATGGCTTTTTGTTTTATATGGTTCTTGCACAAATATTGCTGGGCATACAGGTTTTGAGTATGTTGAGCTTGGTCAGTTGGTGGTTTTTTTTATTTCTTCTTTCTGCTATACATTAATACTGATGATGATCAATTATATTATTGATCAATTTTTCTGGAGGCAAGACGAAAATGTCAAGTAAACGGGTTCTGGTTGTCGATGATGAACACCTGATACGCTGGTCTTTAGTTAGAGCCCTTGATGGAGCGGGTTTTCAGGTTGAAGCGGCTGAGACCGGAGCGGAAGCTCGGGCTAAATATCGGGAGTTCAGGCCTCATGTAATTCTTCTTGATATTTGCCTGCCTGATGCCAATGGCACTGATTTGTTGCAGGAATTTAAGGCTGATGACAAAGACCTGGTTGTTATTATGATAACGGCTCATTCTGATGCTGACTCCGCCGTCAGGGCTCTCACGGCCGGGGCCGCTGATTATGTCGGTAAGCCTTTTGACCTTGAAGATGTTCTACATTCGATCGAACAGGCTCTGGAAAAACAGCGCCTGCGTGATGAAAATGCCTATTTTCGTCGAGTTCTAAAAGAAAAGTTTGATCGGGATAGCTTGGTTGGCAACTGTCCTAAAATGATTGAGATTTATAAGTTGATCAAGGTTGCAGCCGATGCCGATGCCAAAACGGTTCTGATTACCGGTGGCAGTGGTACCGGTAAAGAGCTGGTAGCCCGGGCTATTCACATGCATAGCCCCCGTTCGAAAGATCCTTTTATCGATGTAAACTGTGCGGCTATTCCTGAATCTCTGTTGGAAAATGAGCTTTTCGGTCATGAACGGGGTGCCTATACGGATGCTTCCCACAAGCAGAAAGGTATTTTCGAAATGGCTGGGGCGGGAACTGTTTTTCTCGATGAAATCGGGGATATGCCTATCGGTATGCAGGCCAAGATTCTGAAAGTTATTGAGAATCGACGTTATCGACGCCTCGGGGGCGAGGATGATGTTATTTCTGATGCTAGGATTGTGGCTGCGACCAACCAGAATCTACCCCTTTTGGTCAAAGAAGGTAAGTTTCGGGCTGACCTTTTTTATCGCTTGAATGTGATGCCTATCGTGCTCCCTTCTCTAGTTGAGCGAAAAATGGACATCCCTCAGTTGGTGGCCTATTTTATCAACCGTTTCAATGGTGAGTATGGTTGCAATGTTGAGGGGGTTGATGCCCAGACCATGCACCATCTTATGGCTTACAATTGGCCCGGAAATGTACGTGAATTGCGTAACACAATTGAACGGGCGATGATGCTTGATCGCAATAAAACCCTTACCTCGCAGCATCTCAGTTCTGAAATTATCAATGCCGGCAAGTCTAATAACGATGGCTGTGGAGGTGAAGGGGGCGAAGAGGGGCCTGAAGAGGATTGTTTTTCCTCAGGTCTGATACGTCTGCCCAAAGATGGCATTTCGCTTGATGAAGTCGAAAAACAGCTCATCCAGATGGCCTTGAAGCGTTGGAGCGGTAACCAGACCAAGGCTGCCGAGTGCTTGCGTATGAGTCGGGATACTTTGCGCTATCGCATGAAGAAATTCGGCATCCCGAAATAGTTTTTTTAAAACAGGAATTAGTATGAATAATTCAAAAATTATTGCTCGCTTAGTCATTTATTGCTGCCTGGTTTTTATCTCCGGCCTTCTTTTTTCTCAGGCGGTTTTAGCTGAGTGCCTGACCGGGGCTTGTCATCAGCAATTAAAATCTTTTACCAGGCTTCACGAACCCCTGGTTGAGGGGGAGTGCCAAGTCTGTCATGAACGTGTGGTTTCGGAACACCCTTTAAAAAAAGGTCGGAGTTTTAAACTGGTTGCTGACGGGGCGGCTTTGTGTCTAGAGTGTCACGACGCTTTTGTTCCGACTTCGGGTAAACTCCATGCCGCAGTCGACGATGGAGAATGCCTGGCCTGCCACAATCCGCATGGCGGCAGCAGCGTTGGTCTGTTGCGGGCGGATGGCGACCTTAAAGTAATCTGTTTTGAGTGCCATGATGCGGAGCCTTTTGAGCAGCCGCATGTCCATGGCCCGGTGGCGGCCGGAGTCTGTCTTGAGTGTCACGACCCGCACCAATCCAAGTACCAATTCCTTTTATTGCAAGATTCCAAATTGATGTGTCTTAAATGTCATGCTGATTTTGTCGATGGCCTGGAAAATTCGGCTGTCATTCACGCCCCCCTTGAGGATGAAAACTGTAGCGCTTGCCATGAGGTTCACGGAGGGTCTTTTGCCCATCTTCTTAAAGGGGATGGCCCGAAACTCTGCTTCTCATGTCATAAAGAGCAAGCCGGTAAGTATAATAAGGCCAAAACCAAGCACACGGCCCTCTATAAAGAGGGGCGCTGCGGCAATTGTCACGCCCCCCATTTTGCAAATCATGCTTCACTGCTGTTTGAGCGGGAGAGTGATGTCTGTCTGCGTTGTCACGGCAAAGATGATTTCCATCGTTCCAAAGCCTTGAAAAATATCCGCACTGAACTGGCCGAAAAAGAGCATCTTCATGGTCCCGTGA
>JAUVDU010000099.1 GCA_030595135.1 Deltaproteobacteria bacterium
TCGGCAGCGTTGAAATTTCCCAGACGAAGAGATTTGGATTTAATATTGAAAGCCGAGCCACCGGTGATGATTTCGCCGGATCCTGTGTGAATTCGATAGTCGCGAATATCACGCAGACCACATAATACGATGCTCTGAGGAAAGGCGTATGGGCGTTGGTTGTAACCTGAACGGATTTGTCGTAAAAGTGAAATCAGGGTGTCGCCGACCAATGCGTCAGCTTCGTCGAGAAAGAGGACAATGGGCTTTTCGCTGATTTCAGCCCAATAGGAGAGCAATCTCCTCAGCAAATCTTCAGCTTGTATTTCCTTGTAATGTTTAACGTACCAACTTAGAAGCCTCTCCTCCTGCAAATAGATACGGGCAGAATCAGAAACCACATTGCAAACAGTTCTGATACCGGCAATAATATCATTCCGCGATACTTGGGCGCCCTCAATATTAGCATAGAGAACACTGTATATCCCATCTTTATTGAGCAAATCCATCATCTCCAGAAGAGCTGAGGTTTTTCCCGTCTGGCGCGGCGCATGGAGAAGAAAATATTTCTCAGACGCGATCATAAACTTGATCTCTTCCCAGTCGAGACGCTCAAAGAAGGGGATATAATAGTGCAACTCAGGTTTTATCGGCCCGGCTGTATTAAAAAATTTTTCCACTGCTAATCTCCTAACACTAAAAATTATCGCATTGTCACCCGCCTGTTAATATATCCAAAAAACCAGAACACGGCCTCTTTCGGCAAATATCAGAAAACATTTACCAGGTAGAGTAACGCAACCCCTGAGAGCATTGAAACAAGGCCGAAAAGGCGCAAGAATTTTTCCGGTTGCTCTTTGATCATCTCCAGGGTCTTCTTGATTGAGCCGGGAGCCAAAAAATAGGGCATCCCCTCAAGAATAAGGGCCAGCCCCAGGGCGGTAAGAAAATACTTCATTCAACTCCTCGTTGCCAATAATGGTTCACTGTAAATTCAGGGTACACAATCCCGATTTCCTGCGGAGAATCGGGTTATGTCCCCTGAATTTACTGCGCCTGCAGCGTTTCAAGTTTACGCTTGAGCTCCGCTTTGAGAGTCGGATCTTGCTCCCAACGTATAAGATCTTTATAGAGCTTTATTCGTTTACGACTATAACCCTGAACCTCATAAATCGTCACCAGGCGCAGGGCGGCAAGATAACGGAACTCCTTACTATCACCTTCATAAAGAGCTTGGTAACGAAGCAAGGCTTCAGCCAGATCTTCACAACGGTAATAAACTTCAGCGAGCAAAAACTCAACCCGATCAGCAATTTCTCCTTGAAGATCAAGTTTTTCAAGCCAGAGCAGTGACGGTTGCGCCTTAGCATACGAGTGCGCCCTGAAAAAATGATCGGCGACCAGCAGAACCAACTCAGGAGATTCTCTTAAAAGTTTTTCGTTTTCACGTTTATCCAGAGAAAAACGAGCGACAACCTCAGCACTGATCCAGTCATTGAGTTTTTGCTTTTCATCTATCCTGGAGGCCAGACCATACAGTGCAGCAAGTAATTTGACCCGGGTCAACGGATCACTATAATGAGTATAGAGCAAACGGTAAAAAGCGACCGCATCGTCAAAGCGCTCAAGTTTCTGCAAGCAGTTAGCTGCCATCATATCAAGAAAACAGCGCCGCTGACCGAAAGCCCGGTTTTTATCATAGGGCGGTAGCCGGACCGGCACATATTTCACAATTTCACGACACTTGCCAAGTTTGTTCAAGGAGCTCAGATACGAAAAATAAAAACGCTCCTGCTGCCAGAATTTTTCATCCTCTTTTAAGAGCTGACGGCCGCGGGTGACCGTGCTCGCAAAATCCTTTTGCTGAAAATTGAGCAGCATCAACGACTGAAGATGGTTAAGCCGTGCGGATGAGGCCGGAGGCTGGAGAGGGATTATCGCTTCAAGCCAGTTTTTAAGAGCGCTGCCATCTTCTTTTTTGTGATCAATCTCGATCAACAATCCATACAGAGCAATCTTATCATCATTAGAGATATTAAAACCCACCACCCGAACCAGTTCTCCGCGAATATCAGCCAGACAATCACGAGTTTGCAAGAGATCGGCCACCAGCCGCAAGGCCATGCTCAACTGGCTCAAATTAAGCTCTTTTTCAGGAATCTGGAGCCAGTTTTGAAGAACATTTTTAGACGTTTTCACCTTTTTACAATGCCAGGCAGACTCAATTGTAATGGCATAGAGATCCTGGCGTTCTCCATTCGCGAGCTGAAAACTCTCCGCGTCATTGACAATTACCTGGAGCAGAGGCAAAGCCGCTTTAAAAACCTTTAGCTGATAGCGAGAGAGAGCCGCAATCCAATAAATTGTTTGACGATCAACCTGAGAATCTGACGTTTTTGCCGATTGCAAGGCTGCCAGCAACGGGGTTACCACCCGATTGGCGGCAACATAATTTTTCTCGGCAAAAAAGAGGCGGCCCAATTCAAAACGGGCGACCGACGCTGAATCGCTTTGCGGATTCTCCTTAATCAGTTTACTGAAAAAATCCCGAGCTCCTTGTTCCTCTCCGGCGAGCAAAAAACAGTGCCCGAGACGAAGCTTGAGAGAGGCCGGCTCAACCCCGAATTCGGTTAGCCCGGAAGGCTTTTCAAGCTCAGCAAAAATATCGGCCGCCCGCCGACAGTCACCTGACTCCAAAGAACACAAGACAAGAAGCAAACGAATCTGCTCCAACATTTCTGATTTCGGATAGCGCAGCCGAAACTGCTCAAGCTCTTGCCCGGCAAAATCGTAGAGTCCATCCTCGAAAGCATCAAAGGCGACTTTAGCATCATCATATTCATCCGCTGATGCGGGCAAAGCCCCCAAAGTGCCGAAAGAGAGCAATAACGAGAAGAGAAAAACAGTTACAATGGAACGAAACAAAATGAACTCCGGTGGTTATGGTTTAATTGAGATTTTCTACAACGACGCCGGATTTAGGTCAAGCGGAATCTTTTAACAATCCCATCTCTGATGAACTCATAAAAAGTCATTGGATGGCTAAGTAAAAATTTCGATAGACAAGATGTTGTGGTTCTCCAGGCGCGAGACCATACATGTAGTATGTCGAGTGTCTGGAGAACCACAACAACGCAGGATATCGGAACTTTTTACGACGCCATCATCTCTCTTCTTGACATAAAAGCTCAGCATGAACTACTAAGGTTGCATGTCAACACTCATAGTCATTGGCTGCGGCGGTTTTTTGGGCGCTATCAGCCGCTATCTGGCCTCCGAATTAGTCTTCATCATTTTTGGCACAGGTATGCCCTATGGCACGCTGATGGTCAACGTTGTCGGCTCTTTCTTGTTGGGTATTGTGGCTCAACTTGCCCTAGCCGGAAATTTCCTAACGGCAACCGCAAGCTCATTTATCGGCATCGGTTTTCTTGGCGCCTTTACCACCTTTTCGACGTTCAGTGTTCAGACTCTGGAACTGCTTGAAAGCGGCAGCCCGTTAAAAGCTCTACTCAATATTTCCTTAAACCTCATACTCTGCCTGATCGGAGCTTGGGGCGGCCTGAGTCTCGGCCGATTTTTCTCCTAAGTTTAACAACTCTACCCCTCTTTTTTCATCCCCCGTTACAACAATTCAACTCCAGCCTTCCAAGCCCGGTAAAACTACACCTTTTCGACAAGCTAAGCTCTGAGAAAATTTTTATAAACTGAAAATTGCCTCTTGACATTTACTATATCTTGTGTTTTAAGCACTCCCCAGACCCAACATCTAGTGTTTTTGCTGAAAAGTTAACAAATCAGCAGAACTCCTTAAAATCATTATACTTTAACTACAGCACCAACTAAAAAAGGGATCCTCATGGCAAAAGAAGTCAAAAAAACTAAGCGCATTCCAGCCCTAGCGAAGTCGGCAACCATGCCTCTGTTCAGCGACAATGCAATTACCGTCTTAGAGCGCCGTTACCTGAAAAAAAATGAGGCCGGAGAGGTGATCGAGGAACCCCAGGATATGCTCTGGCGGGTCGCTTGGACGATTGCCGAAGGCGAAACCGTATTTGACTCTGAAGCCGACATTAAAAAACTTGCAGTTGAGTTTTATGAGATGATGGCCAATCTTGAATTTCTCCCCAACTCTCCGACCTTGATGAATGCCGGTCGGGAACTGGGACAGCTTTCAGCTTGTTTTGTCCTGCCCATAGAAGACTCTATGGAGAGTATCTTTGAAGCGGTCAAACAGACCGCCTTGATCCATAAAAGCGGCGGCGGCACCGGTTTTTCTTTCTCTCGCATCCGTCCCGGCAACGATCTGGTTCATTCAACCAACGGTATCTCCAGCGGCCCACTCTCTTTCATGTCGGTTTTTGATTGTGCCACCGAAACCATTAAACAGGGCGGCACCCGGCGCGGGGCCAACATGGCGATCTTAAGGGTCGACCACCCTGACATTATGGATTTCATCAAAATCAAGGCCGATTTGACTAAACTCCAGAATTTCAATCTCTCGGTCGCCCTGACCGATGAGTTCATGTGCGCCTTGAAAAATGATGACGATTACGATCTTATCAATCCCCGCAACCAAGAGGTCGTCAAGCGCCAAAACGCCCGCAAGGTTTTTAAACAGGTGGTCAAACAGGCTTGGCTTTCCGGTGAACCCGGAATTGTTTTTATCGACCGGATCAACGCTGATAATCCGACTCCCAAGGTTGGCGCTATCGAAAGTACCAATCCCTGCGGCGAACAACCGCTACTGCCGCATGAATCCTGCAATCTTGGCTCCATTAACCTGGCCCGCATGGTCAGTGACGGCAGTGTCGACTATGATAAACTCAAAAAAGCGGTGAACTCGGCCGTCCATTTCCTTGACAACGTCGTCGATATCAACAACTATCCGCTACCGGTAATTGAACAACAGACTAAGGCAAATCGCAAGATCGGCCTCGGGGTTATGGGTTTTGCCGATCTCCTGCTCCTGCTTGAGACCCCCTACTCTTCTCAGGAAGCCCGCGACCTGGCGGCTAAAATTATGGCCTTTGTTGACCGCACCGCCTACAACGCCTCAATTGAGCTGGCCGAAAAACGGGGAGCATTTCCCAATTTCCCCGAAAGCACTTATGGCACCGAAAATCCGACCATACCGATCCGCAACGCCACCCGCACAACCATCGCTCCAACCGGTACGATCAGTATCCTGGCCGGTTGTTCGAGCGGCGTCGAGCCGATCTTTGCCTTAGCTTTTCTACGCCGGGTGATGGACGATGACGAGCTTTTTGAGATCAACCCGATTTTTGAGAGTGTTGCCCGTAAAAACAACTTCTTCAGCAAAGCTCTGATCAAAAAAATCGCCCATAACGGCAGTTGCCACAATCTCGAAGAGATTCCGGAAAATTTTCGTATCTTTTTTGAAAGTGCCCATGACATCACGCCAAATGACCACATTGAAATCCAGGCCGCCTTTCAGAAATATACCAACAATGCAGTCAGCAAAACTATCAATTTCGCCCATGACGCCACCATCGAACAGGTCGAGAAGGCCTACCTGTTATCCTATGAAAGAGGCTGTAAAGGGGTTACAATTTATCGTGACGGTTGTCGGGAAAACCAGGTTCTTAATATCGGCAAAACCGACACCAACCAAACCCCGGCCAGTGCGGAAAAACCGACCAAAAGAGATCGGCCCCAGGCTTTAGTTGGCCGCACCTACCAGATGACAACCGGCTGCGGCCCTCTCTATGTAACCATCAACGATGATGAAAGAGGTCTCTCCTTTGAACTCTTTAATACCATCGGTAAAGCCGGCGGCTGCGCCGCCAGCCAAAGTGAGGCGATCGGCCGACTAGTCTCTTTAGCCTGGCGCAGCGGCCAGCAACCGGAACCAATTATCAAACAACTGATCGGCATCAGCTGCCACAAACCATCCGGTTTCGGTGAAAATCGAGTCACCTCCTGCGCCGATGCCATCGCCCAGGCGATCCGCCATCATCTTGAAAAGAACAATGGCAAACGCAATCAGGCTCTACACGATGAGAACAATATGGCCTTCGGTGCCTGTCCCGAATGTGGTGGTACCGTTGAACATGAGGGTGGCTGTATGGTTTGTCATACCTGTGGATATTCAGAATGTGCGTAGAAGGATGTCCGAAAATGCCCTTTTTCCCCAACTCATCGTTATTTAAAAAAAATAATGCTCGGAATATTAACCATATGCCTGCGCTTATTTTTTTAAAATGCCTCGATTTGAGAAAAAATTGCTATTTTCGGACAACCTTCTAAGAATTGTCTGAAAGAACTATTTCGTAAATTCGGCGGCGTTTGAGGAGGGGGAATTTTGCCATTAGAGATTCAACCAGATCGCGATTGCTCCGGCCTTG
>JAUVDU010000211.1 GCA_030595135.1 Deltaproteobacteria bacterium
CCTGTCCCAATAAAGCCTGTGAACTGATTAACTCCACATCCCGTCAATTTATTCGGATGATTGGTGATTTTGCCGGTAAAGCCGAGGCGGTGTAAAGAATATGGCTGAAAATCTTTTGCAAAAAGTGATGGCTGAGAGTGACCAGCCGATTAATCTCTGTTATCAGTGTAAAAAATGCAGTGTCGGCTGTCCCATGATCGAAGAGTTCGATTTTCCTCCGAATATGGTCATGCGGATGATCCAGCTCGATATGAAGGATGAGCTTTTAAAAAGCAAGGCGATCTGGATGTGTATCTCCTGTGAGACCTGCGGTACGCGTTGTCCGAATGAGATCAGAATCGCCCCGATCATGGACTCTTTGCGGGCCCAATGTATTAACGAAGGGGTCACTCCGGCAGATCCGGTAACCGTGGCCTTGCACACGGCTTTTATCGAGAGTATTAAAATGTTTGGTCGGGTTCATGAAGCGACCATGTTGATGAACTATAAGTGGAAGAGCAAAAATTTTACCTCTGATCTTGATGTCGGCCTTAAACTTTTTTTGCGCGGGAAAATTCCGCTGATGCCAAAAAAGAGCAAAAACATGGCCAAGATCAAAGAAATTTTTCAAGAATCCGGTAAGTGAGGCAGGAACTAAACACAATGGGTGAAACCTATTCATATTATCCCGGATGTACATCACATTCGACGGCGATTGAGTATATCGAAGCAAGTAAAGCGGTGATGGATGCTCTCGGTATTGAGCTTAAAGAGCTGCCCGACTGGTGCTGTTGCGGGGCGGCTTCGGCCCATAACCTCTCCAGTTCACTGGCGCTTGGACTTTCGTCATTTAATGTCGGTGAAGCTCATAAAGCCGGGGCTGATCTGGTTATCCCTTGCGCCGGTTGTTATGGTAATCTGGCTCAGGCTAACTATGTTATGCGTCATGATGAGGAAGAGCGCAAGCGGCTGGAAAAGCAACTCGATTTCACCTACAATGGTGAAGTTAAGATGCTCTCTCTGGTCGATCTTCTGGCTCGCGAAGAGCTGCGTCCGGCGATTAAAAACCTGGTCAAAAAACCGTTGAAAGGCCTTAAGGTTGTTTGCTACTATGGCTGTGCGATTGTCCGTCCGGCGGCAATAACCGGGGTCGATGATACCGAAAATCCGCTGCGGATCGATACGATGATGGCTGATCTCGGGGCTGAGGTTATTGATTGGTCCTGTAAGGTCGACTGTTGTGGCGGTGATCTGGGTCTAACCGATGCTAAGAAAACCACCGAACTGGTTAATAAAATTATTGATTATGCAGTCGCCGCTGAGGCCGATTGTCTGGTGACTTCGTGTGCCTTGTGTGAGGCTAATGTCGATATTCGCCAGCAGCGTTTGCCGATTCTCTACTTTACCGAAATGATGGCCGAGGCTTTTCAGATTGGTGATCGTCCGCGCTGGTGGAAGAAACATTTTAATGATCCATCGAAGCTTTTTTGATTGTTATGTCCTCTGAAAATAAAGACTATAATATAATGACTAATAAAAAGAAGGTTGCAGTAATCGGCGGAGGCTTTGCCGGGATGACGGCGGCCCTGCAGCTGGCGGAACAAGGCTTGGCCGTGACTTTGGTTGAGAAAGAGGTGGCGATTGGCGGGTTTTTCCCGTTACTCGATAACACCTTTCCGACCAACTCTTGCGGCGTCTGTTTTCTCTCTCCGAAACAGCCCGCCTATTGCCCTTTTGTCGAGTGTCGTCTCCATGAAAACCTTGAGATCAAGGTCGGTAGCCGACCGGTGTCTCTGCAAGGTCAGCCCGGAAATTTCAATTTGACATTGGCCGTCGATCCACAAGGTGTCGATCAGGAAAAATGTATTGATTGCGGCGATTGTGTTGAAGTTTGTCCGGTAACCGTTCCTTATGAGTTCAGCGATGGTCTGGAAGAGCGCAAAGCCGTCTATAAACTCTATCCCAAAATGGTCAAAGCCGGCTACCGGATTGATCTGGCTAATTGTACTAAATGTGGTGCTTGCGTGACGGCTTGTCCGACGCAGGCGATTGATCTTGATGCCGTCACTTCGTATGAAGAAGAGATTACGGCTGATGCAGTTCTTCTGACCCCCGGTTTCTCCTTGGTTGAGGGTGGGTTGAAGGGCGAATATGGTTTTGGTCGTTATAAAAATGTGGTGACCAGTCGCCAGTTAGAGCGGATGATCAGTTTTTCCGGTCCGAGTCAGGGAAAACCGATCTCTCCTGCCGATGGCACGACTCCGAAAAAAGTCGCTTTTATTCAATGTGTTGGTTCTCGTGATGTCTCTTGCGGCCGGGGATATTGCTCTTCGGTCTGTTGTATGTATGCAACCAAACAGGCGATGTTTATCCGTGAAAGATGCCCTGAAACCGAAGTCGTGATCTACTATATGGATCTGCGCGGCATGGGTAAGGGCTATGAGAAATATTTCAACCAAGCCAAAGATGAGCATGCCGTAGAGTACCGGCGTTCCATGGTTTCGACGGTTAAGGAAGACCCGAAAACGCGAAAACTTAATTTGGTTTATGACGATGGTCAGGGTTTTTCTGAAGATGCGGTTGATCTCGTGGTTTTATCACTTGGCTTCGATGCCCCGAAGATTGATTTTGCCGCCGATCTTGGATTAGAGCTTGATGAATATGGTTTCTGCAGAACCCAGGAATTTACTCCGACTTTAACTTCGGTTCCCGGCCTTTTTGCCGCAGGAGCCTTTTGTGGCCCTAAAGATATTCCGGAAACCGTAATGGAGGCCGCCGCCGCCGCTGATGCCGTGGCCGTCTCTTTGGCCGCAGCGGATTGTGAAACAAGTGCTCTTGAGACGCAAACCATGCAGCCGAAACTCGGCGAAGTCTGGATTGAAGAGCCTAAGATCGGTATTTTTCTCTGCTCTTGTGCCGGAACTATGGCCGATGAGCTGGATCTGCAAAAACTTTGCGGTGAACTTAAAGAACGCCCCTATGTTGCTTGTGCCGAGGTTGTCGATAATAGTTGTACGCCTCAAGGTCTGCTCGGCTTACGCAAGTTTATTGGTGAGCATGAACTCAACCGGATCGTTATCGGGGCCTGTTCAGTTAGAGATATGGAACGTTCATTAGACGCTTTTGCTGATGAAATCGGTTTTAATCGCAACGCCTTCGTTGTCGCTAATCTGCGTGAGCAATGTTTCTTCCCGCATCAGGGCGATCGTGAAGTTGTGCAAAGTAAGGCCAAAGCTCTGCTCGCAGCGGCTTATACTCAAGTATTTCGTAATCTTCCGGCTCCGGCTGCCGAAGTCGCGGTTGAACCGCGGGCTCTGGTTGTCGGCGGCGGCGTCGCCGGTCTTAATGCATCCCTCTCACTGGCGGCCCGTGGTTATCAGGTGACGCTGGTTGAAAAAGAAGAGTGTTTGGGTGGGCGTTTACTTAAGGCTCATTATACCCTGCAAGGATCACAACCAACTAAGCTTTTGGCCGAGTTGATTCCGGCCGTTGAGAATGATGCCAATATCGAAATTCTGCTCAATGTGGAAATTGTTAAACATCAAGGCCGAGTTGGAAATTATACGACGTTGGTGCGCAGCGGTGAGAGCGAACAACAGGTAAAACATGGGGTTCTATTGCTCGCGACCGGCGGCATGGAAGCCGAGACCGATGAATATCTTAAAGGTCAGGATGAGAAAGTCCTGACTCAGAGTGAATTAGAAGAGCGTCTGGCGACTGCTCCCGAGAGTCTGAATGGTTGTCGTGAAGTGGTGATGATTCAATGTGTCGGTTCGCGGGAGTCCGGTAAACGAGAGTACTGCAGCCGGGTTTGTTGTACGCACGCCTTGAAAAATGCTTTGCGACTGAAAGAGGTTACCCCGGAGATTAAAATTACGGTGCTCTATCGTGATCTTCGCGCCTACGGTCTTTTTGAGGAGTACTATCGTCAGGCCCGAGAGCTTGGAATTCTCTTTTCAACCTATGAAGTTGAGCGTAAGCCTGAGGCCGCAATCTCCGATTCAAACTTAAGCCTTAAATATTACGATCAGGTTCTGAAGCAGGATATCTCCTTAAATCCCGATCTTTTGATCTTGAGTACCGGAGTTGTACCCGGAGATTTTACCGAGTTGGCCGAGATTTTCTCACTGCCGCTTGATGATTACGGTTTCTTTGCCGAAGCCAACAGTAAAGCGGCACTGGTCGATTTTGTTGGCGAAGGTCGTTATCATTGCGGTCTGGCTTCAGCTCCATTGCACATTAAAGAAACTCTGGTACGTTCTCGGGCGGCCGCCTCAAGAGCTGCAACCGTACTGGCGCGAAAACAGATTTCGGCCGATAAGAGTACGGTTATGGTCAGTACC
>JAUVDU010000229.1 GCA_030595135.1 Deltaproteobacteria bacterium
AGACTCTACCACATTGAAAAGATCAAAGGCCTTCCGTCAACCCTTTCCTTACAAATTGATATTAATATCAGATGAAGAACTATTTTCGTTGTAAAATTTAACATTGGCAGAGGCAAGGTCTAATTTTTTCTGATTGTGCAAACTTAAGATGTTCAGCGATAACCACAAGTTGCTACGTATATAAGACAAACACCTAAACTAAAAGAACATGGTCACCATTGGTCAGGTTATTTTAGTCTGATTTGCCCGACGGCAATCACACAATTTACCCTTACAAAATGATACTTATCGACTATTTGTACCCATACAAACAGTCGATTTTGCAATATCAAAACACACCCAATATATCATAAAGCAATTACTGTTTTAAAGGTGTCATTCGAACTCTGGATATTTCATATAAGGCTTCGTTAGAGCCGAAATTATTTTAACTTTTTTCATTTTCCTGTATCCCCGAAAGAGAGATTTAGAGACTTGATTTTGCTTCTTAACGTGGGCCGGGTAATGCCTAGGATGCGGGCGGCTTGAGAGATGTTCCATTGACAATAATCGAGTACGTGGGTGATGTGTTGAGCTTCGATTACACTTAGACTTTTTAACTGGAAAGCGGCTGGCTGAGGAGCCTGCGGCTGGCGCAGCAGGTTAACGACGTTGGTTTCATGCAGGCAATCATCTTTCGAAAGGACGACAGCCCGGGTCAGGACATTTTCGAGCTCACGGATATTGCCGGGCCAATCATGCTCAATGAAGCGGTCAATGGCGGCCATCGGAATCCGGCGGATTTTTTTACCGGTGGTGCGGTTAATTTTTTTAACCAGATACTCGACAAGCAGGGGGATATCTTCTTTACGCTTACGCAGTGGCGGGATATCTATCTCAAAAACCTTGAGCCGAAAATAAAGGTCTTCACGAAACTCTCCCTCTTTAACCATTTGCACAAGATCACGATTGGTTGCCGCAATAATCCGAGCATTAAATTTTATTTTCCGGTTACCACCAACCCTTTCAAACTCCCGTTCCTGCATAAAACGTAAAATTTTAGCCTGCAGATGGAGGGGAAGTTCGCTGATTTCATCGAGAAACAGGGTGCCGCTGCCGGCAATTTCAAACTTACCTTTTTTGGTGGTGACGGCCCCGGTAAAGCTGCCCTGCTCGTGACCAAAGAGTTCACTTTCAAGCAGATTTTCAACTATCGCAGAGCAGTTAAGAGCGATAAAAGGCTCCCCCGCCGACGAACTGTGATAGTGAATCGCCCGAGCCACCAACTCTTTGCCGGTACCGCTCTCCCCCGCTATCAAAACCGTGGTTTTAACCTCCGAAAGCAGACCTATAATCTTAAAGATCTCTTTGAGTTCATGAGAGCGTCCGACAATCGTATTCTCCTTAAAACCCTCATCCACAACTTTAATCGATTCAGTTTCGGGAACATCGCTTAAAGCTTTGTCTATGACCGCATCAAGGAGATCGATATCAATCGGTTTATGGAGATAGTCAAAAGCTCCTAGCTTGATCGCCTGAACCGTGGTTTCCATCTCCTGGTAGGCCGTGATGACAATGGTTCGACAATCAATGTTATCAACTTTTAAGGCTTGTAATAGTTCCAGACCACTCATCCCAGGCAGGCGCAGATCGACAATTGCAACCTCCGGCTTCCGGGCTTTAATCAGGGCTAATCCCGCTTCACCATTGTCGGCCGTAGCCACCGCATAACCCTTCTCCCGAAAATAGAGCTCCAGGCTTTCAAGCAGTTCCAGGTTATCATCAACAATAACTATTTCAACTCTTTTTGCCATGGCAGTACCACCCTGAAAATCGTGCCCTGATTAACCTTGCTTTCAACCTCAATTGAGCCGCCATGCTGCTCAATCACCCTGACAACATTACTCAAACCCAGACCGATACCGTTTTTCCGGGTCGTATAAAAAGGCTGAAAAATCTGCTCCAACTCAGCTTCCGGCAGACCGCAGCCGCTATCGCTCACAACCATCTCAAACATCTCATTATCTCCACCATTTTGCCGAAAGCGGGTCGAGATGGTTAACTTTTTATCCAAGGATTCAGATAAAGCCTCTATCGCATTGGCAATCAGGTTGTCAAAAACAATATCCATACTGTTACTGTCAACTTTGAGCTCGGGAACCGCATCATCAAGTTCGATCTCTACAGAGATACCGGCCGCATTCAGAAGGTCATCAAACCTCTGTACAGCCTTGTTTACCAGTTCATTAACGTCATACCAGCGCGGACTTATCTCCAGGGGCCGGGAGAAGAGAAGGGTGTCCTGGAGAAGTTTATCAAGTTTATCGATATCACGCAGAATTATCTCCATGCGCCGGGTATCATTTTCAACCAGATCAAGCTTTCTCTGCAAAATCCTGACATTGACCTTAATCGAAGAGAGCGAATTTCTGATTTCATGAGCAAAAACAGTGGCCATCCGGCCGATTACAAGCAAACGTTCATGTTCGAGTTCCCGACGCGCCGAAGCCATACGCTCGGTAATATCCCGGCAGACCCCGGCCAGGGCCGGGAGACCGTCATAGCGCACTCGGTTGAGTTTAATCTCGACCGGGAACCGGCTTTTGTCAACCTTAACCGCCTCGGTTTCAAAAACTTCTTGGTTTAAAGCTGCAGAGGGCTGGCCTTTGACGCCAGCGAAAAGGGTGCCGTAGCTTTCCCCAACCAAAGTTCCCGGATCTCGCCCCAACATTCCGCCTAGAGCCCGATTGGCAAAGATCAGACGATCATCACGACAGACAAAATAACCGTCACTGATATCCTCAACCAGGGTTCGGTAACGGTTTTCCGAATTAAAGAGCTGTTGGGTTCGCTTTTCAACCTGCTCTTCAAGGTTCTCAAGAAAACTCTGCATCTCCTCTTCGTGCTTACCTTGAAAATATTCACTGAACCGGTTAATCGTGACATCAACTGAATTATTAACCGAGAGCAGAGCGTTACTCAAATCCTCCCCTTGAAAAACCAGGGGAAGACGATTGATCATGATAATCCTGAAGATAGCAAAGGCTTTCTGCACCTCGGAAAGAGAAAAGCCCCGCTCAAGCCGCATCTTCGTAATAAAAACGATAAACTCCTCAATCGGCTGCCAGTCATGGTTGCAGATCACCGAATAGTTGCCGTCGTAGGCCCGAGCCACGGTCTCACGCAGTTCCGACAATTGCCGCGTACTGTAACGATCACTGGTTGTGCGACTCAACTGCTGCACCCAGTCATCGATAATTTCGCTGCGATTGACCCTGAGAAAGTGACAAAGATTCATGGAAACACCTTAGGCAATTTGACCGGATTTGGCACTTTTTTCACTGCAGGGAATGCAGATATTTTTTCCATCTTGCGAACAAATGCGGCTCTCCATGACTGCTTCACCGCAGTTTTCACAAACCACAGAAGCCATTACGCGCGCTTTTTCCGGCTCCTTTATTGTAACCGGTTGTAAAGAGATAATCTCAGCCTCATCGGCCGCCAGAAGCCATTCGATAAAAGCGGGACGATCGGCCCTTATGGCCGCCGGAATGGCCGTCTGGTTAAGCACCACCCGCACCCCTTGACCGGTTTTACGAGCATAGAAAGTAAAAACCTGCTTTCCGTAATCTTTAAAAATCAAATTACCCTTGCCAAACGTACAACCGCTGATAAACTGCAGAGCGTCAACGCCGCAGGCGTTATTTTCAGTAATGGCGACCAACTCCTCATCTTCTGCACGATACGAGGAGAGATGATTCATCGCCGCCGTCGTCATCCTGTAACCCATTGCCAACCCCGGACAACTGTGTCCATGAAAAGCTATCATTTTGTCATAGTCAATCTGCATTGCAATTTCTCCTTAAGTTACAGCGGGTAGCGGCGAACTTTGCTTCGCCCTCATAAACGGGGTCAAAGCTGGGGTGCTGACGCACCTTGTACCAGCAATGACCCCAATCCCGATAGTTTGTAGGTGGCAGCTAAATAGTTACCACTTTATAAACAATAACTCTCTAACAAT
>JAUVDU010000025.1 GCA_030595135.1 Deltaproteobacteria bacterium
GGGATCAAAGCCCTGGTAATATATGGGGGTGATGGTGTGACCCATCTCTCCGCCCATAGTTGGTAGAAATCGATTAACTCGTAAAAAAGTTCCATAACCGTCATGCCGGCGCAAGCCGTTATTCAGATGAGACAATACAAGGGAAAAACATCAATGAGAGCAGTTGACAACAAGATGATGATTTATCTGCTGAGAGTCGCAATTTTAACTGTGCTGCTGTTTGCCTGGGCGCCGACCGGCATTGCCTCTAGTGAAGCCCCGAGTTCAGGTTTACGGATTTTCTATGGTGGTGGTGTTGAAGGTTACGTCGAACCCTGTGGGTGAGGAGCTAATCAGGCGGGAGGTCTCTCGCGACGTAAAACTTTGCTCGATCAAGCTACTAAAGGGTTGCCAAAGGATCAAAGATTGATCATAAATAATGGTAATAATATTGGATTCAAAACTCATATTAATCATATCACGGCGAAATACGTTATGAAGAGTATGGCGTTAAGCGGGTTCGAGGTTATCGGAGTTGGTCCTCAGGAGTTGACCTTGGGTCAGGAGAGCTTGATGAAACTAATCGAGCATAGCCCGATTAATGTGGTCTCCGCTAATATCTCCGGTCTCCTCCCCTATGTCCGCTTCTCTAAAGACGGGGGAACTTTGAAAGTTCTTGTAACTTCAGTTATGGATCCCGAGGCTCTGCCCCAATATGACGTCGAATATGATGGCGAGATTAGTGATCCGATCAGCGCCCTCAAGCGCCTGCAAAAGGAGATTGACCACGATCTCTTTATTGTCATAGTGCATGCCGTAGGTGAACGTATTTCGACTATCATAAACAGCTGTCCCGGAATCGATCTCGTGATTGATGGTCTGACTCCAAGAGTTAGTGATAACCTTGATCGTGACGGTGTTGTACCTCTGCTCTGTAACAATCGCCGGGGACAATATATTAGTTATGTCGATTACCGGCCGGGCGCCGCGAAGGCGATTGAAAAAACGGTACTGCTGCGGGCCGGAGATACCTCAGTCAAGGAGGATCCTGAAATTAAAAATCTTGTACTAGCCTATAATCAGGAAAGAAACGAGTATAGTAGAAAGATCAGGAAGAAAAATCAACTAGAGACACTGCACGCGATGCTGCAATAACATCCGCCGAATCTCTATCTGGGGGATCAGGCCTGCCTCGGTTGTCACCTCGATATGGCTGAAAACTGGCGCCAAACCCGGCATGCCCACGCCTTGGCTACCTTACAGAAAAAGGGTCGTGAAAATGATGTGGAGTGTCTGAGATGTCACGGGACCGGGATGCATGATAAGCATGCTGTGGGAGGTTTTGCCTCCATTCAGGAGACCCCCTGGATGACCAATGTCCAATGTGAGAGCTGTCATGGACCAGGCGCTAACCACGCGCAGAACCCTTCGGAGAAAAAGATGAAAATGGTTGGGGTAAAGAGTTGTCTCACCTGCCACACCGAGGCGGTCGATCCCGGTTTTGATTTTAAAACTAAATTTTTATTGCTCAACCACAGTCAAAAAGGAGAAAGAGTTGAGGATTAGAAAAGCCCTGAAAGAGATGCTTGCGGGCCTGCTTCTGCTGGTCGGCGGGGCTGGTTTGGTTGGTTTATCCGGTTTGACCGCTGCGGTAGCTGAAGATGGGGTGACCCGGCTCATTCGCTCGGAGTATCAGAGTCCGATTCCGGGTCGGGAAAAATCGACAATCTGGTGGCTCTTTGCGAGCTCAACTACGGCATCCGGGGGTACGCGGGTGCTGGTAACTGATCGTGATTTGCGGGCTCAAACCCGGGCCGAGCTCTATTATGACCAGCAAAACGTTTTGCTTCAGGTTGACTGTTATCGCCAGCGCCGTGGGCAGGAGATATGTGAAGCTCGTATTTATGATAGCAGCGCTCCGGTGATAATGAGCCAATCGCTGATTCCCGGTGACTGGCTCAATCGACAACTACCTTTTGTGCCTCGGGAAAAGGTAGGCGAGTATCTGGTCAAAGAGCAGGTTGGGGTTACCGTTTTCTCTTCCCGTCTCCAGATTACGGAAAAGGAGATAGAGTTGGACGAAGCTTGTAATCTGGCTATGATCAACAGCGATAATCAAGCTCTGGTTCAAGAGCGCAGGCTTCGCCTGGTAACTGTTAATAAAGTTATGGGTGCGGGTGAAGAAAAGCTTTTGCTCATGCGCCAGTTGTGGGCGGTTGGTGATAGTTATTGGCTCTATGAAGAGAAAGGCGGCCGTCGTTCCTGGCGCTGTGCGCAACAATAAGCCGGGATGGTTAGACTTGGGAATGAATATTGCTTCATTATAGCATAATATAACATCATAAAACTTTGAAAAATAAGGAGTAAGTTATGAAAATTTTGTTCAGATATCGAGGTGGGCTGATTTTAGCGGCCCTGGCTTTGGCCTTTTTTGCTCTCCTGCCGTCGACCTCTCAAGCGTCGTCAAATGATGCTTACGGTTACGGGTATAGAGACAGCAAAACAGCTGGCGGATTACAGTTTTATTGGGAACCGGAGGATGTTGATGATAGAACTGCAGATGATGATTTTCAATATGGACCTAAAGGAGATAATAAGTATAACGGTATGGACAAAGATGTCCATTTATTAAGATTTGATTTAGTGAATCCTGGTGCGGATTTCAGTTTTGAATTTTATGGTAGAACGTATTATGGGGTCTATCTCGGTGGTAACGGCTATCTAACCTTTGCCTATAAACCTAATACTAATGAAACTTATGATGGCAGCGGTATTCCCTCTAAATCAGGCCCCAATACTTTAATTGCACCTCTGTGGGGTTCGTACGATACTTTTGACTGAACTCGCGGATATAAGTATGCACTCCGTGGGAGTGCACCAAATAGACGCTTGATTATAGAGTTTTTTGATATCTTAAATCTGGATCTTGATGATGAACTTGTTGAAGGTGGATATAATGAGACAAGTTTTCAGGTAATTCTCTATGAGGGTAGTGGAGATATCAAGATCAATTATGGGCCGGGAACCGTTCCCGGGAGAAAGTTTGTTGTTGGTATCGAAAACCAGGATGGGAGCCAGGGTTTAAGTTATCCAGGCTTGAAAACTGACGGGTCAAACGAAGGCTTGTCGGTGCTCTTTTACCGAGGAGAGTTCTCCCCTCCGGATCCGGTTGACCCTGTTGATCCGGTTGATCCGGTTGATCCGGTTGATCCCGACACTCCCGAAATGTTACTCTTCTTTCCGTTGCTGGTTGGAGCTGAAGAAGAGACCTATGTGGGTTTGCTTAATACTGGTGAAATTACCTTGAGCGGCACTTTTACTGCCTACTACTACGATAGCGATGGTGCTCTTGCGAGCGTCGAAAAAGAGATTGAGGAGTCTTTGCCTGGAATGGGTAGTCGCGAGTTTGCTTTGGGCGGTATTTTTACTGATCTTGAGAGTGATATCATATATGTCACTTTTGCCGGTGATAAAGGAACAGCAGGGAAGGGCTATTGTCGCCTTGCCGGTGCAGAG
The DNA here is from genome assembly GCA_030595135.1 of Deltaproteobacteria bacterium. Lineage (GTDB taxonomy): Bacteria > Desulfobacterota > Anaeroferrophillalia > Anaeroferrophillales > Tharpellaceae > Tharpella. Next base: position 3,496 of record JAUVDU010000025.1, read on the forward strand.
AGAGCTTCGGCGGCGGCTTATCCTGCACTTACTTCGCAGTCCGCGAGTATGAAACTATATGTGCAAAATATTACCTATGGGGCGGGATGGAGCACTGAAATCAGTATTGTCAATGCCGGAGATACGGTTAAGGCTGAGATATTTTTTAATAATGGAGATGAAGGAGAATCTGCAAATATAACTGCGAATATAAAAGGGAACGATCAGTTGAAGATTGTTGTCGATGATAATCTGCAGGTTATATGTAACGGGGTTGTCCTGGGTGACCTTAATCTGCCACCTGCAACCACGAGATCGATCACCGCAACCGTAAAGCTGACAGGTTCTGGAATTGCTGCTTCGGGATGTGTTGGTGCGGTTCTTTACCGGGCAGGAGATAGTATGGCGGCGGCAGTTTTGAGCTCAGAAAGTAAATTTAGCTTAACTGTCCCTTATCTGATCACGGATGATGATTGGTGGAGTGGGTTGGCTATATCAAATCCTGATAGCGGCCTGCGTACCTCAGGTGATGATGTTTGCCCCCTGGATTTCTATTATTATGCTCAGAATGATATGAAATTGAAAGAGGAGTATCCTGAGAACCCTGAACTGGGTAGTGCAAAACATCTCGGAATTAATGCAATCGATTTTCCGACCGGAACTTACGGGCTCAAGGTTGAGAATGAGTGCGGGATTGTGGGTCTCGAGTTTATGGGTATGAACGGGGCTATGGGTTGTCTGTCGCTTACTGGTGTTAGCAGTAAGAGCGGAGACTTTGTTCGGGTGCAAGATGATGAGGACGCCTGGAGTACTATCGCGCTCTTAAATCCGGGATCTGAAGAGGCAACCGTATCCTTGTTCGCTTATGATGAAGACGGCAAAAAATTGGGGTATGTTGAAAGGGAAAAGATCGAACCTAACGGTCAGCTTACTGGGATCCCCCAAGATTTGTTTAAGTTAGATGATATCACGGGTGCTGCCAGTATACATTATCGTTCGTCGCGTCAAGAACTTGTCGGACTGGTTATAAATCAACGAAGCTATGAGATTGACGGTAGTCTCAAGACCCAACTTGATATCTTGCCTGTTCAGCCGGATTAGACTGTCGTTGGGATATCTGTCAGGATACAGTTAGTTTTTTCAGCAAGTTTAAGTTTTAAGTTGTTGCAGTTTTAATAAAAAAGCTCAGAAGTGCCGGGACTTAAGTCCGGCACTTCTGAGCTTTTTATTTACCTGTTACAGCTTTGGAGTTGAGATCAATGTTTTATTCGATTACTGATTTTTATTTCGTCGCCATAGCAGAGCCAGGCCGCTGCCTAAAAACCAGATTGGCGCCGGGAGAGGTACGGCTTGAGGTGCGAAAGGTTCAGTTATCAAACCCAGAAAAGCTTTACCATACTGTACCTGGCAACCTGAATACTGTGGATGGAAATTGTCTGAAGGTAAATACCTAAGGTCACCTTTTGCTATATATTTATTAATTATTTGATCCATGAAGTATGCCGGAATGTAATTATAACCCTCAAGATAGAAAGCCAAACCTTTGACCTTGTAACCGAATATGTCAATTTGCATAGGATCCGACCACCATAGCAGTCCCATTCTCGGGCTGCCTTCTGAGCCTTGACTGTATGCATAGAGATAATCGATATCGTTATGGGTAAATTGTCCCGTGGTCACGGAGCCCGGCTCATTGTATTGAGTTCCGGCACTGCTATTGTTAAAGGATAGGGAACCATTTCCGGCAAGCGAGAGTGAACCACTAAAATCGTCTCCCAAGCCCGGCAGATATGAATCTGCGGTCAGGCTGTCGTAAAACACTGTGCCTGTAAAATCATAAGTCAGTGCCTGTGAGGTCAGCGGCACCAGTAAGAATCCCAGCGTAAGCACCAGGATTACTTTAGCCATAATTGATTTATTGACGCTATTCTTCATCATTTCACCCCCGAAACCACACGTTTTTTGTTATCTAAAAAACGAAATTCAAACTGACTCCTGTGCCATGACTTTACAAATCATAACTAATTATTATAAATATAGCTTAATAAAACCTGGATGGCAATAGGTCAAAAGTATGAATTTTGTATGAAAAAGAAGGTTTTTTATCCAAATAAGCCTTCAAGGCAACAAAGTCACATTTTTACAGCCCATTGAGAATATCGTTAATATCATCATTCTCTGTCCTGTTTGCCGAAGCCTCGTCGCCATCTGGTGAATCGGGGTGGCTGATAGCAATAAATTCAGTCTCTTCCATGGAAAATTCAATATAGAAGGAGTGGTTGTCGGCTGAACGGAACGTAATTCGCCGACATTGGGGGCGGTTTAACGGGGCGGCAATGGCATGGTGATGACGCTTGAGATACTGATCGCTTTCGGTTGCGGATTAGACGCCATCAAGCCATAACGATTTTTAATTATTCTACGAGCGTTGCCGATAACCTGATTGATAAGCTCACCGATGCAATCAACGACCTCATCTGAAGTATGCTCGCCAGCCAGCTCATCTTCCGGCATTCCCATGAAAAGCAGCGATTTGCGGTATAGTTCAAGGGCTACGGAGGCACTGAAATTCATGATAAAGAGGCCCGAGTAGTCGCCGTTGAACTGAACAAAACAGCCAATGTCGGGTTTCAGGAAAACAGTTGGTACTTTCTGGATAGTCGGGGCCGTGACAATTTTGCTGTTGGTGGATTTGCCAATAGTTTCTTCACAGGCCTGGGCGAAAACCTGGGCAATTTCATTGATGGTGTTATCACTTCCGGCACTCATTTAGTACTCCTCGTGCAAATTATGCAGCGTTTAAAATTATTCTATTATTGTCGGCTGATAGTGTAGAGGTTGAGAGATGTCAATATGGCCGGCCAGGGTCTCCCTTTTTTCTCCTTCAATAAGAATCTGTAAGGCTGTAAAATTGGGAAAGTTGGCCAAAAAACTGTTGGTTAAGCAGGAGATTGCCAGCATTTCATCCTGGCCGCCAAAGTTTACCACACCTTTGCTCAGATCACTGGAGAGGTTAATGGTGATTAGGGGAGGCTTAAATGAGGCTGTAAGCAGTTTAGTTTGGTGCGGTAACGGGGCCAGATCCTGCGCCCGGGAGAGGGTCAGCAGGCGGATGATTTCAGCAGCCTTTTGTTGACGATTGAGGGCGCGGTGAAAACTTTTTTGGAGCGTCGTAACCTGGCTGTAGTTTTGCTCAAGACGATGGTATTGCAAGGTTGTAGATAAAGATGATGCTGTGGGCTGGGGCGCTAGTTGTCGATGGCGCTGTTTTTTGTGCTCTACAGGTTTGCTCTTAGACTGACTAATACTCTTGCCCGGGTTGACTACTGTCGGTTCACTGCGAGGTCGTATAATTGAAGGGCTGGATCCGGTGTAGAGGTAGTAAAGAATTACGATCAAGCCACTGACAATTATAAGAAACTTAAAAGCCGGTAACAGAGGAGATCGACGGCTTGGACGCGGGCTTCGTTTTCTGTTTACTGTCCTACTTTTCTTTTTCGTTTTGTTGACTTTGGCCAAACCGTAAAAATCCTAACCCGGCCAGGCCGGAAACAGACAGATAGCTTTAACTGATTTCGAGAACGCCGACAATTTTTGCTTAGCCCTCAGACTAACACAGCCTTAGCCGGAAAACAATGGCTAATCGTGGATTCAATTACGGCTTGCGGAGCTGTCGTGGTTGTTGCAATTTGGTTGCGGCCGCTCTCTTTGGCTCGATAAAGGGCTTGATCGGCGGCTGTGATTAGGTCGGTCGGGTTGCTGTCCGTACTCGAGACACCAAGGCTGGCAGTGACTCTTAAGTGAATATTGTTGTGGGTGATGAGGTTTTGTTGTTCAATTGCCTGACGTATTCGTTCAGCGATCATTTGGGCTTCACGAAGTCCGGTTTCAGGAAGAATGAGCGCAAATTCTTCACCACCATAACGGCAAGGGGTATCGCTTTGGCGAACTTGTTCAAGGAGAATTTTGCCCAGAGTCTGTAATACCAGATCACCGGTTTGATGGCCGAAATTATCATTAACTTTCTTGAAGTAATCAAGGTCAAGCATAATCAAGGAGGTTGTATGATGGTAACGTTCAGCTCTCTCACTCTCTTTCTCCATGATTTCATCAAAATGACGGCGGTTGTGAAGTCCGGTTAAACTATCAAGGCGGGCACTCTTTTCGAGGTCTTGCCGATTTATAGCTTCACTGACCCTTTTTTTCAGATGCTGCAAGCAATAATTTAAGAGTTGACACTCTTTAGCTGTAGGTCTGGCCGTTGAGTAGAGGATGAACTGTTCAGATTTAAGGTCGGGCTTGGTGGCGGCGGCAAGCGAAATGGTTGCGCCACAATTTGTGCTAACTCCGATTTTGTTGTGGGTTACGTCAATGATCTCTATTGACGGGTTAAGCTCGCATTGTCCTTTTTTGAGTTTAAGAATTTCATTTTTAATTAAAGACGTTGGTTTTTTCCCAGCCATGATCAGCAGCTTATTCTGGTTTAGCAAAGAAAGAAGAACCAAAGTGTTGTCGGGATCAAAGCGGGCCAGTTGGCGGGCGGCGGCAATAATCATTGCTGCTGGATTCCTAAGTTCCAGGATTTCAATGAAATCATGGAGAAAAGTTAGTCCGGAGATCGATTCAGCTGGAATTATTGCGGGTTTTGACGGGCTTGAGAGTGTAAGTGTCAGGCGACTGAAAAAGGGCAGTAATGATGAGATGAAAAGATTGGCTGCGGCCGCTTTCGAGCTGTTTTTTAGACAGTAAGTCATGGTAAAATCCATATGTTAAATTTTATCTTTAATGTAACTATTCAGCTAACCCGTGAATTCAGGGGACACAATCCCGATTTCCTTCGGAGAATCAGGTTATGTCCCCAGAATTCACTGAAATCCATCAAAATTAGGTGCTATTCTACTTACGCTGAATAGTTACGTTAGAAGAAGGGATTGCAACCGGTATGCCATTTCGGGAGAAATTTAGCATAAAGGCGTGCATGAATGTATCTGCTGTCTGTAAGTGCTGGAAAATAAAGCTTAAATAGTTAGTCTGTGGGCTGTAGATATTTGTTGTGGGGGCTGGAAAAGGCTTATGAGAGGTTTCTTGGGAGGGCGGAGAACAGGAGTTGTCAAAAAAAGGACGGCACCTGTCAAATTTTTAGGCGCCGGTTGCCGGATATTGCAGATCATTTCATGTTGACTATCCTTGCAGCATCTCAATAAAGGTTTCAATGCGGGTCAACGTGCGTCCATCGATGGGGCCGGGCTGGTCGGCTTCAAGGGTTAGCGTCGGGATTGAGAGTTTACGTTTGAAGAGGATATCTTCAATTTGGCGAAAACAGAAAGATTGGGTGTAGTGGATAATGCCGTCTAATTGGCGTTGAATACAGGCTTGCTCGATGTCAAAGAGGCGTCGATCAACGCTGTAGGGATAGGTATAGCGGGAGTATTGTTCCGCCAGAGTAGATTCCGGTGCCCAGGGCAGGGAAAATTGGCGGGGAACTTCATTGAAAACTACGGTGGCATCAAGTTTGTCGAGGGTGCTGTAGAGGCCGCTCAAAATTGGTGGAACCCCAGCCAGGCCGAGACGTATCTTTTTTTTCAGGGATTGGCGGTTTTGCATATTTTTAAGGAAGCCCTCAAGTTCAGAGGAAAAAAGTTCGGGGTTGCCGTTAAAATCACTCGAGTTCACAAGGTGGAGCTGGTTCTCTTCACCGGTTACCAGATTCTCCTGCCAGGTGAGCCGGTCGAGTTCCGCCAGTCGACTGCGGATGGGGTCGAGTTGTTGTTTGCAGGATGAAATTTTATCGGCCCCGGCTCCAAGTTCGTCAGCCAGTCCCTGGATGGCAGATTCCATCAAAGTAACGTCAGGCGCGTGGGGATAGGAGAAAGGGATTACCCTTTTGCCGTCATCTTTTAAAATCTCGCCTAAGGCGATACTATTGCTGCAGTCGCCGCCACTGACGATGATGATGGTATCGATCTCTTTTTCCGGTAAAGTGTCTCGCAAGACACCATAGATGCCCTTAATCCAGGCGCAGGTCGTCTGGGGGAAACCAGCCTCTTCCGCCAGCCGGATAAAGTGGTTGGGGTCGGGGTCGGTGATAAAGAGATTATTGAGGTCGCAAGGGGTGTGCCCGGCGGCGAAAACAACCTCAATCGGAATGGTCGAAGTGATACCGATATTCATATTTAAGTTAAAAGCGGTTAAGTTGTTATTTGGGCTTCGCCCGGCTTCGGGGGGGACACACCCCAAGAGTACTTCCTCGCTTCGCTCACAGCGCAGCTCAGATCGGCATAAAGGCTTGGCAGCCGCCGCCTGGAGGTGTGTCTCCGTATCGAGATAGAGTGAAATAGTTGTCGCGGTTTTTGTTCGCGCTTTCTCGGCTGGGGTCATTGCTGGTACAAGGTGCGTCAGCACCCCAGCTTTGACCCCGTTGGTGGGAGCGAAGCGACGTTCAAAATTGCTCTCTTTAACTTAAAGCGAAGCAAAAAATAAAAAAGGGCGGGCTTTCACAAGCCCGCCCTTTTAGCGTGAAACGTTTTGCAGGTCAACTGCTATTTCGTGGCTCTTAGCCGCGATTTTCGCGGGAGTCGACCAAGCTCTGGACAACTGAGGGGTCGGCCAGGGTTGAAGTGTCGCCAAAACCCTTCATCTCAACTTCGTTGGCGGCGATTTTGCGCAGAATGCGGCGCATGATCTTGCCCGAGCGTGTCTTCGGCAGAGCCGGAGCCCACTGGATCATATCCGGGCTTGCGATCGGTCCGATCTCCTTACGCACCGTGGCGACCAGAATTTTCTTGAGGGCGTCGGTGCCTTCAACTCCGGCATTCAGTGTGACGTAAGCATAGATGCCTTGGCCTTTGATGTCGTGGGGCATGCCGACGACGGCAGCTTCAGCTACATTTTCATTCAAGACCAGAGCACTTTCAACTTCAGCCGTACCCATCCGGTGACCGGAGATGTTGATAACGTCATCGATGCGGCCCATCAGGCGGATATCGCCATTCTCTTCGCGCATGGCACCATCACCAGTGAAGTAGTAACCGTCATACTGGATGAAATAGGTGATTTTGAAACGTTCAGCATCGCCGTAAACGCCGCGCATCTGTCCCGGCCAGGGGCGCCGGATACAGAGAGCGCCTTCGCATGGGCCTAAGAGTTCTTCGCCGCTGGCGGGATCAACAATTACCGGATCACACCCAAAGAACGGGGTGGTCGCGTAACCCGGTTTCATGTCGATGGCGCCGGGCAGGCCGGTAATCAG
>JAUVDU010000256.1 GCA_030595135.1 Deltaproteobacteria bacterium
CTGCAGGGCCCGCCCCTCTTTGACAACAAAAAGAGCCCATCCATCACCAAGTCGAAAAAGGGCACTGCCCGGAACCTTTAGAACCGCATCCTCATGCCAGAGAATAAAGTTTGCTTCAAGGCGATAGCCATCGCCAAGACGTTTTAAACTCTCTGCCGGCTCGACAAAATTGACAATCACCCAAACCCTCTGTTCCTCGACACCCAAGGCCGAAATTTTAGTAAAACCGTGCGGTTCGACCCTTTTGACGACGCCGGAAAGCTCTTTTTCGCCGCCCCAACGAGAAAAAAGAACCCGCATACCGGGTCGCACGCGCACGGCATCAGCCGAAAGCAGGTCGACCTCAACCTCAAGGGTTTGCGAATCACCGATCTCCAACAGAGATTGACCGGCATTAACAACTCCGGCGCTCTCTTGAAATAGTTTAAGCACCCGGCCGCTGACCGGAGCTTTTAAGACGATTTTTTCAATCTCGCCCGGAGCCGCCGCCGTTTTCGTGAACTTTAGAACCGCCAACGCCGCCTGGTGTTCATAACGGGCCACTTCAACCATGAACTCAGCTGATTTGAGCCCGGCCCGACCTTGCTTAACCATGCTTTCGACTTCATCCAAACGTTCTTGGGCAAGTCCCTGCAAGGCCACAATATTACTGACCCGCTTTTGCCTGGTTTGCACCAGAGCAAGTTGAGCCCGCGCCTTTTCAACCCCTTCTTGCGCCGCTTTCAAGGCGGCATTGGCAGCCGCCAAACGAGCTTGAGCCTGAGCCCTACTGCGCGGGTCAAGAACTGCCGAGACCAAAGGATGAAGTGTAGCCAGAGGATCACCGGCAATCAGACTATCGCCGACATCAAGATCGATCCGCGCCATCATCGCGGTAATCGGGGCCGAGATAATATAACGATCAACAACCCGAGTGCGCCCCTCTTCGGCGATGGTCACAGTCAAAGGCCCCTTCTCGACAACAACCAGATCAACTTTAACCGGTTGCGGCCGAAAACCATAAACCAGAGCTGCTATCAGAGCCCCACCAACCAATAAACTGAGCAAAACATTTCGTAAACGCAAAGGCTACTCCCTTGATGCATTCGTAAAAGCCTGAGATGGCTAAGTAAAAATTTCGATATACAAAGGAGTAGTGGTTTTTCAGGCGCGAGACCATACATGTAGTATGTCGAGTGTCTGAAAAACCACTACGACGCAGGAGATCGGAACTTTTTACGACGCCATCACTCCCTCGTTTTCAAAACTGCGATCAAATCCAAACGGTGAATCCGCCAGCCTACCAGACCGGACGAGAGCATCGTCGCCAGAATGATCACGGTTGCGGCAAAGGCATAGGTGCCGGGCTCAACCAGCAGTGGAATCCGGTAAAGATCGGTCTGTAGAGAATAGATGATATAAGCACACAATCCATACCCTAACAGAAAACCTAAGGGAATGGCAACCAATGTCAGGATTGCCAGTTCACCCAGTAGGATATAGGCGATCTCTAATCGCCGAAACCCTAAGGTACGCAGACTGGCCAGCTCCCGGGCTCTCTCCGACAGGGTTATGCGAGCACTATTATAAACCACACCAAAAGCGATGACACCAGCAAAAAAAATAACGAAAAGGCTGAAAACCAGCATCTGATCGGCCATTGTTTCATAAAAACTGGTCACAGCATGGCGGCGGGACACGGTTCCGGCAATCCGTGGCATCCCGTTCAAAGCCGAGTAGATGCCGTGCAGACGGGGCTCATCTACTGCGAGATAGGCCCCGGATATCAAATTATCCTCACCCATGAGGCGATTTAATGAGGTCAACTCCATATAGGCCGAAACCCCGATAAATTCTTTGGTCAAGGCTGCCACCGTAACCTCAAGCTGCGGTCTTTTCCCCTCTAAAACTTCAAGTGTCAAACGTTCACCGGGCTTAACCTTAAGGATGCTGCCAAGCTGATCGGTTAAAACAATCCCGGCTTCCGGTGGTTTTAAAGATTTCAGGTTCTCATCCAGCAAACGGTGCAGAACGTTATCTTTCGGCATCCCGACCACCGCCGTCCGGTAGTGACGCTGGCGAAAACGAAGCCGAACCGGCACCGAACGAAAAGGTTCGCCGTGATCTACTCCGGGCAGACGCTGAAGGGACAACAGGGCACGATAGGCGCTGGGCTCGACAAAAGTCACGGTCAAATCTTCACGTTGAGCCAGGCCGAACTGAACCTCGACAATATAGTCGATCGCATCCTGAAAGATACTGCCGACCATCAGGATGGCACAAGCCAGAGCGATACCGATAACCGAGAGTGCGGCTTTAAAGGGTCGGCGACCAAGATGACGGATAATCATCCGGGTTGGTTGCGAAAAAAAATCCTTAAGGCCGAAACGCTCAGGCCAACTTGGACGATAGGTCGCTGGCGGTTCAGGTCGCATAGCCACCGCCGGAGCCAGCTTTACCACCCGCCACAAGGCTCCGCCGGTACCAAAAGCTGCGGCCGCCAAACTAACGCCTACGGCAAATACGACAATACGGGGATGCAGGGTGTAGAGGAGAAAGGGAAAACGATAATAATCCATATAGATCTCGCTCAAATTTCGCCCCAGCCAGAAGCCCGCAAGCAAACCAATTCCAACCCCCACACTAACAATCATCAGCACCAGTTTGAAATAGTGAAAAGCGATATCCCGATCATAATAACCAAAGGCTTTCAAGATGGCGATCTGCTCCCTTTCGGTAGTGATCAGACGTGAGATCACAACATGCAGAAGAAATGCCGCCACCGCCAAAAAAATTGCCGGATAGATGGTCGCCATCTGTTCGAGCTGGCGAAACTCTTCTGAAAGAAAGCGGTGGGAGATCTGTTCCCGACGCGCATAGGCCCCGAGTCCGCCATAGGGCTCAAGCAGCCGGTCAAGACGTTCGATAACCTCCTCGGGTCGCTTTCCCTTGGCCAATTTTATCAGGAGATCATTAAAAGCGCCGTCCATATCGTAGGCCTTGGCCAGGGCCTTGCGCCCCATCCACAAAATCCCGTAACGCTTGAAATCGGGAAAGAGGGAGCCGGGCTGAAGCTGGTAGACAAACTCCGGCGACATTGCAACCCCAACAATCCGCAAGGTTTTACGTCGGCCATTGATTGTCGCGGTGAGGGTATCTCCGAGAGTAAAGGTGTGGGCTTTGGCGAAGGTTTCGCTAACCACGACCTCTTCATCATCACGATCGGGATCGACCAGCCGCCCTTGACGCAGATAGAGGCTATTAAGCGAGGCCGCACCCGGTATCGGGCACGAGATGAGATGACCGCTGATCGGTTCATGAAAACCGGGCACCGTCAGATTGGCGGCAGCCACCACCCGGGTACGCAGTTGTTCAACCCCGGCAATTTCCTGCAAACGCTCTTTAAAAGATAAAGGTGCCCGTTTCAAACTGACAAAAATATCGGCAAAACGGTAGTCCCGATAGTAGGTCTGGCGGGTCAAAGTCAGGGAATCGAGGGTTGAAAGAGACATCACGTAGATCGCGACACCGGCGGCAATAACCAGGCCAATGGCTAAAACCTGGCCTCGCATCTTCCAGAAATCGCGCCAACGTTTATAGTCAAGAGCTCTCATATTTAATTTTTCACAACTCTTAGGAGAAAAATTAGAATTTTTCTACCAAATCAGATCGTGGGCCGCAAGGCGCTGGCTAGGTCGTTCAATCCCGACGACACGGCCGTCGGCCAGTTTGATAACCCGATCAGCCATAGCCGCGATC
>JAUVDU010000006.1 GCA_030595135.1 Deltaproteobacteria bacterium
AGTTAATCCGGATAAAAGGATGGATCCGACGACTACTGGCATGGTGAATGGCTTGGGCAAACATTTCCTTGCCGGTTCCCGACTCTCCAGTAATCAAAATCGGCAAAGCCGTTGCCGCCGCCTTCAAAGCCTCATTTTTAAGTTGCTCCATAACTGAACTTTCAGCAATAATACTGTCGAAGGTGTAACGGGTCGAACGTAGGGATAAAATCTCCTTTTCGTAAAGCCTGACCTTGCTCTCAAGCAGGGAAAGACGGCCTGCCAACTTTTTAACGTCACCAATATCCTTGAACATCACTTGGCCGAAAACAGCAATTACCTTACCATCTTTTTTGATAGGAATGCGCTGAACCACCATATCCTGGTTTTTCAGGCGATGGGCTTTGTTGATCTCAAGTATACCGGTCTTGGCCACAATATGCATACGGGTGTTTTCGATAACCTCTGTTACATGCTTACCGATCTGGACAACAGGATCAATCCCCAAAAAATGTCCATAGGGTGTATTTAAAAAGATGATATAGCCCTCTGCATCAGTGACAATAACACCGTTATGAATGTTGTCGATAATCAGATGGCAAAGCTCTAGAGCTGACTCCAACTTTGCCTTTGAGGATTTTTTTGACATCCTTCCCTCATCTAGTGAACACATAAAAAGCGTAAATCACTATGTAGATCATTTGCTACAAAAGCATACCATGCAAGTATCATTTCGTCAATACGAAAACTATTTGCCCCCAAGATATTCATCCGACCCCTAACATCAAGTCATTGTTTTATAAGAACATATTACTCAAAATCTTTCCTGTTTGGAAATAAATACCCTCCTTGGCCGATATGTTGCAAGGTATCGCATACTCTAACCCTGATCCGAGGCATTATTCTTTTAGCCAGATTTGATGGATCTGTAAAAAGTCAAAATCACTCTGGAAAAAAGAGGAAAATGACTATGACACCCCTTGTCAATCCGGTGATCAGTACAATTTTCGACAGATGGAACCGCGGTCCACCATATTTAAAAAGGAAATCCATTGCAATATCAACCCAGAACCAGACAAATAATATCCAGAAAAAGTCAACAAAGGAAATCAAATCATGCTCAAGAATAAAACGGCAATAGTCACAGGTGCAGGTAGCGGCATCGGTAAAGCGATAGCAATCCACTTGGCCAAACATGGTGCCAAGGTTGTGGTCGCCGATCTCAATGAAGCCGCCGCCCGTGAAAGTGTCAATGAAATCAAGGATCTGAAAGGCTTATCCCTGGCCGCAGGTTGTGATGTCGCTAACGAACAAAGCGTCAAAGAGATGGTCCATAAAGCGGTCGATAGCTTTAACACAGTCGACATTCTGGTTAACAATGCCGGCCTGCAATTCATCAGCAAAATTGAGGAATTTCCACTCAAAAAATGGAACCAGTTGATTTCAGTCATGCTGACCGGCACCTTTCTTTGCACCAAAGCTTGTGTACCACATATGAAAAAAGCCAACTGGGGACGCATTATCAATATCTCTTCAGCCCATGGCAAAACACCATCGCCTTGGAAGTGTGCCTACGTTTCGGCAAAACATGGGATAATTGGTTTTACCAAAGTAATGGCCTGTGAGCTAGCGGAATGGAATATCACTGCTAACTCTATCTGTCCGGGTTATGTTCTTACACCGCTGGTTGAAAAACAGATTGTTGATCTCGCCAAACAGCATGGTATCAGTGAGGAGCAGGTACCGGAACAGGTTCTTTTGAAAAACCAGCCTTTGAAGAAGCTGGTCACAACCGACGAGCTTGCCGCGATGGCTCTCTATCTTGTCGGACCGGCAGCCCAATGTATTACCGGCCAGGCCTTAAGTATTGATGGCGGCTGGACCTTTTCGTAAAAATTAATTCTAGTTTTAACGATGTTTGAAGAATTAGCTTCAAACATTTCTTGCAAACCAATTTCCAAAGGGAGAGAAAAGATGAAAAAGAGTTTAAGTTTACTGGTCACTATTGCATTCACCCTGTCACTGTTGGCTATGCCGACCGGCGCCGAAGCTGCAAAACGCGAAAAATTCGGCACCGACTCCAGACATAAAACCGTCAAACGTCTAAAAGTTGAAACCTCCAGTGAAAAACCAATTAAGTGGAAGATGGTCATGCCTTGGTCAAAAGGACTACTCTTTTTTGACTACGCTCAGCATTTTGCTGACTCTGTACGGCTTGCTTCCGGCGGCCGTCTTTTAATTAAATGTTTCTCTGCCGGTGAACTAGTTCCGGCGATGCAGAGTTTTGATGCAGTGAGTAAGGGTTCAGCTCAATGCCTGCATGATTGGCCCGGTTACTGGAAGGGTAAAAATGAGGCTTTCGTCGCTTTTGCCGCAGTACCTATGGGTTTAGACGCCGAGCTCTACAATGTCTGGCTCTATGAACGGGGCGGTGCTGAGATGATGAATGAGCTCTACGGCCGCTACAATATGGTTGCCCTACCTGGTGGCCAGTGTGGTCAGGAAATGGGCCTGCTCTCTAATAAAGCAGCCACTAAACTTGAAGATTTCAAGGGCCTGAAGGTTAGAACTGCAGGTTGGTTTATGGATATCATGACCATGATGGGCGCTTCAGCCACCCCGATACCCGGCGGTGAAGTCTATCTCGCCCTCGAACGCGGCGTTATCGATGCGGCCGAGTTTTCATCTCCATCCCTCAACTATCCAATGGGTTTTGATGAAATCACCAAATACGTCATCGAACCCGGCGTCCACCAGCCCTGCAGCCAGTTCGGCTTCGCCTTCAACACCGACGCGTGGAACAAGCTGCCTGAAGATCTCAAGTGGATTGTCAAGATTTGCGCCAAAGAGACCCAGATTTGGAGTTATAACTGGACAACCAACCTCGACCTTAAAGCGATCGAACTTTTCAAAAAGAATGTCAAATTTCTCAAAATGGATAAAGAGACCATCATCGCCTTCAAAAAGACCGCCAAAACTCATCTTGACTCTTTGAAAGCCAAATATCCCGATGTTAAAAAGGCTCTCGACTCTCAAGAAACCCTAGTTGATGATTTTGCCGATTGGCGTGACATCCGCTCCGGTATCACCCCTTGGCCTTACCAAACCTTTATTGACGGCAAGACCAATTAAGCGACAATAGGTTTAGAAGAAATCCGACTACCGCATCCGGCATAAGTTTTAATGACTCATGCCGGATGTTGATATTCTTATTTTTTTCACTATTCGGAGAAAAAATGAGCCACACATTTGACAATATGATTAGTCAGATCAACGAAAAGATCGGCCGCGTGGGTGCCCTCCTGATCTTACCGATGATCGGGGTTATTATTTACGAGGTTGCCATGCGCTACATATTTGCCGCACCAACCTCATGGGGGTTCGAAGTCACAACCTTCATCTACGGCGTCCACTATATTCTGGGTATCAGCTACACGCAACTTCATAAAGGCCACGTTTCAATTGATATTTTTGAAGCCCGGCTGCCCACCAAAAAAAGGGCTGTTTTGAGTATCATTACCAGCTTGCTCATATTTTTTCCAACTTTTACCTGTATGACCTTTTTCTCCTGGAGTTACGCCCTCGATTCATGGAGAAACTGGGAGCATCTATCGACCAGCTGGGCACCCCCGATCTACCCCTTTAAAACCTTAATGGCAATTGGCTTTTCCCTACTTTTAATCCAGATGATCGCCAAACTGATACAGGACTGGAATACCGTCATCAGCAAATCTGAGGAGAATCAATCATGAGTGCAGAAGTCCTCACTATCCTGATGTTCGCAACCCTGATTATAGCTATTGTCATGGGTCATCCTTTAGCCTACACTTTAGCTGCTGTTGCCACTCTTTTTGGACTTATAGACAACGGATTTAATGTCCCCATCCTCTTTGACATGTTTGCTAATAATTCATGGGGCTTGATGCAAAACTATGTTATCGTAGCGGTACCTCTTTTTATCATGATGGCCCAGGTGCTTGACCGCTCGAAAGTATCGGAAAGACTCTTTGAATCCCTCTATATTGTTCTCGGCGGCTTAAAAGGAGGCCTTGGTCTGGCCGTAGTTGTTGTCAGCACGGTATTTGCTGCAACCACTGGCATTATAGGAGCCTCAGTCGTCGCTATGGGACTGATGGCAGGCCCCTCCCTGATCAAAAAAGGGTACCAAAAAGAGCTTACCGCCGGTATTATTTGCGCCTCAGGAACTATGGGAATTCTCATTCCTCCGAGTATCATGCTGGTTATTTATGGTGGTCTGACCGGCTTTAAAGAAACCTCCGTCGGCAACCTCTTCGCTGGGGCTATTTTACCCGGCATCTTACTTGCCACCCTCTATTTTGTCTACATTGTCATTCTCTGTCATATCAACCCCAAAATTGGCCCTCCCATTAAAGAGAGTGATCGCACCCACACGGCCGTGCAAAAATGGACGATGACCTTGAAATCGTTGGTCCCCCCCTTAGGTCTTATCTTGACCGTAATGGGCACCATTTTAACCGGCATTGCCACACCTACTGAAGCCGCAGCTTTAGGTGTCGCCGGAGCCATGTTTCTGGCCCTGGCTAACCGACAACTTAATTGGCGAGTATTGAAAGAAGCAAGCCTCTCGACCTATAGAACCACGGCTATGATCATGATGCTTTTTATCGGCGGTAAATTGTTTAGTACCGTCTTTTTAAGCATCGGCGGTGGGGATGTGGTGGCTGACTTTCTTTTGGGCGGCAGTCTTAGTCGCTATGCGGTTTTAGCAATCATGATGGCTATCGTCTTTTTTATGGGAATGTTCATCGATTGGGCCGCTATCCTCTTGGTGACTGTACCGATCTTCACACCAATTGCCATGGAACTCGATTTCAACCCCTTGTGGTTTGCGATGCTGATGTGCGTCAACCTGCAAACTTCATTTCTGACCCCGCCTTTCGGCTACGCCCTCTTCTATTTTAAAGGGGTAGCACCTGAGGGAATAAACATCGGCCACATCTATCGCGGAATTATCCCCTTTGTCGGCCTGCAGTTACTAGGGTTGGCAATTATGATCATCTTCCCCGAAATTATCACTTGGCTACCGAAAGTGCTCTTCAGTCATTAGATAGGTTGATCCACCTTAAATCAACCGAGCAGGATGTACATAATTTTCGTGAAATATTTCCAAAACCCTACATTATTTAAAGAGAAGAAGCCGTAAAGAAACCCTCTGGCAAGCTTCCGCTAACGTAGCAAAAACTCCAACCAGAGCTATGGTTAAAAAAATAGGAACAGAAAAAATGAAAATGGTTAAAGATGATAGTGTATATAATAGTACCGAGGTTGCTGTGCTTCTTGATACAAGTCCTGATGATGTCAATTATATGGCTCGTAAGGGAATTCTGCCCGGCTATAAGGAGAGGAAAATCTGGCGATTTGATAAGCGAGTGCTAACTCGGTGGATCAAGGCTCGTAAATTAATTGAAGCATGATCTAAAACGTCTCAACGCCGAGTATTCCACGGGCAATAATCAGTCTTCTGACTTCCGATGTCCCTGCGCCTATTTCATATAATTTTGCATCTCTGAGATACCGGTTGACAGGGTATTCCAACATGTATCCATAGCCTCCATGTATCTGGATCGCATCCAATGTTATTTTGGTCGTTGCTTCAGCCGTAAAAAGGATAGCCGCTGCCGCTTGCAGATTGATTTTTTTGCCCTCTTCAGCCTGCATTGCGGCGTCATAGATTAACAATCTTGCCGCCTCAATAGTGGTATACATGTCGGCAAGTTTTGCCTGCACTAACTGGAAATTACAGATTTCCTTGCCAAACTGTTTTCGTTCTTTCGAATATTTGACCGATTCCCTGAATGCACCTTCCGCCAGTCCCAGAGCGATGGCCGCAACCACAACCCTTTCGATATCCAAACCTGACATCATTACTTTTACGCCTTCATTTTCTTTGCCCAGAATGTTCTTGGCCGGCACCAGACAATCTTCAAAAAACAGCTCCGAAGTCTTTGAGCCTCGATGACCCATCTTCTCAAAGGGTTTTGAGACTGAAAACCCGGGGAATTGTTTTTCAACCAGAAATGCCGTTATACCCCTCGATCCTTTCTCTTTATCGGTCTTGGCATAGACAATTATTACATCGGCTTGCGGGCCGTTAGTGATAAACGTTTTACTGCCGTTTAAAATGTAATTTTTCCCATCTCGTTTAGCGGAAGTTTGAATGCTTACGGCATCAGAGCCAGCCCCGGGCTCGGTTAGACCAAGCGCACCAACTTTTTCTCCCGAACATAGTCCGGGAAGATATTTACTTCGTTGTTCATCATTGCCATTATTATAAAGATTGTGCATACATAAATTTGCATGAGCAATATAGGATAACGATATTGCCGCACTATATTTTCCAATCTCCTCAGCGATAATAACCTGTGCAAAAGACCCTAATCCGGCGCCGCCGTAGATTTCAGGAACAGACGAACCCAATACCCCGAGATCGCCCAATTTTTTCCACATACCATCAGGCCATTTATCTTCTTTATCCATATCTTCGGCAATTGGTTCAATCTCATTTTTAACAAATTTACCCACACTTTTTTGGAGCATAACCAGCTCTTCACTTAATTTCATTAGATATCTTCCTTTCTTGATGGTCAGGTTACAGCGTTAGAATTTGAGATTTCCGAAATGCGATTCTTGAATCGGTTTTAGCAATGACACTTCAAAAGCTGTTGCCAGAGCGTCACGACATACTTTGAAAGGCAGGGTGCCGTCATGGTACAGGCGTGCTTCCGTGTAAAATGGATGGGCTTCATTGGTGTACTTTCCCACCATCATCTTTTCAAAATCTTTTAATTTGTTTTCATCCATATCCTGCCCTCTTTTTTTGGCATTAGCCCGTTCCAGGGTTGTTAGTATATGTCCCGCTGTACTGCCTGACATTACCGATGTCCGTCCGCGCATAGTGTTGAAGATAAAATTAGGATCATAGGCTCGCCCGCACATTCCGTAATTAGCGGCGCCATGATCCGGACCGATAACCCACTGAATTTTAGGAACATTGGCACAGGCTCCAACTCTGACCAGGTTCGAACCGTATTTTCCGATGCCGGCATACTCTTCCTTGGTTCCTATCATGTATCCCGGCGAATTTTGAATATAGAGTATCGGGATTTTCTGAGTACAACAACGAATCACCCACTCGGCCGCTTTACGCGCCGCCTCAACAAAGATAACCCCAATGCTGTTGCTCGCAACAATGCCGATGGGAAGTCCTTTCAGGCGGATCTTGCCGCAAACAATGGTATCACCTCTTCCCGGGCTGTAATTCTGTTTGTATTCAGTGAAGTGGGAGTCGTCAGCGATTGCGGCAATAACCTCCCGAACTTTTATGCCTCGATAGGGGTCAGTGGGCAGTACTTTGTAAAGATGGTCAGAGGCTACCCGAGGCGGTTCTTCCGGGCGACGATCGATATAAAGTTTTTGCATGGGATCGTGAGATAGAAGTTCTCGTAGCTTTTCGATACCCTCATCTTGAGATCTGACAAAATGGTCGGCTCCACCGGATATGCCGGTATGTACTCGGGCGCCACCTAAAGCCTCCATCGTGACCTCTTCCCCAATTGCGGCCTTAACCATCGGAGGGCCGCCCAGAAAAGAGTAGGACAGCTTGTCAATCATGATCGATTCGCAAGCCAGATAAACTATGTAGGCACCTCCAGCCGTGTTGCCGCCGGTGCTCAATGTGTATTGTTTCAAGCCTTTGGCTGACATTCTGCTCATATTGTAGAAAAAACGTCCAAATTGGCCCTGCCCCGGAAAAACCCGATCCTGCATAGGCAGGAAACCTCCTGCGGAGTCACCAATATAGATACACGGAAGTCCGCACTGATCAGCAATATCCTGAGCTCGCAAATGTTTTTTACAATTGATGGGAAAGTATGCGCCGGCTTTAACGCGGCTGTCATTAGCGATAATCATAACCCATTTACCGTGCACTTTACCAAGTCCGGTTACTACGCCGGCCGAAGGAACGTCTTTGGTTGTTTCGTAGTTGATACCGAACCCGGCACCTCGACTCAGTTCGAAAAACTCTGTGTCGACATCGATAAGCAGTCGGATGAGCTCCCGCACCGGTTTTTTGCCCTGGCTCTTCAGGCGATCGATCTGCTTCTGGCCGCCCGGGTTTTCGGCTCTCTCCCACAAATCATAGATCTTCTCCTCTTCGGCTAACCAGTGTTCATGGTTGCTTTCATACCCTTTACTTTTTTCTGGCATTGCATTCATCGTGATATCCTCTGCATATTGTCAACGAGAGAGAACCCTATGGACATCCTTTCGTTGGTCGTTAAAAAAACAAAAGCCGATCCCGGGAAACTGGAGCATATTAACAATGAGGTCTCATTGATGACTCAAGAGCTTATCTATGACGCGGTTCGTCGCCTCATTAAACATCAATTCACCTTTCAAAACAGCATCACAAATTGAATCCATCTCTAAAGAGGTTGTCTCCAATAAATCCTTTTTAACTTTGTCCGCTACAGAATTGGCCAGCAACCTAAGCATCCGTTTCTTACCTTTATCCTTGCCATCACTATTTCGCTGCGCCAATACCCCCTTATACTCATCAATCGCATCAGAAAGTTCGGAAACCCCCGTACCGTCGATTGCTGAAGTGTTTAAAACAGGCGTTGTCCAGTCCGGCAATGCCTCCCTTAAAACTAACATCGCCTTTAGTTGGCGATTGGTGTGATTAGTTAAAGGTAGATCGCATTTATTAACGACTAAAATATCAGCAATTTCCAGAATACCTGCTTTAATCGCTTGAATATCGTCACCCATTCCTGGTGCACAAACCACCACTTTTGTAGAGGCAATTTCAGCGATCTCCACTTCGGACTGTCCCGCTCCAACCGTTTCGATGATAATTACATCCATCCCGGCAGCATCCATCACATCTACGACTCGGGACGTTGCTCGAGACAAACCACCGACATGACATCGAGAAGCAAGGGAACGGATAAAAAGATTCCTTAAATGCTCCTGAGCAGCCATCCGAATTCGATCACCTAAAATAGCACCACCACTTAAGGGGCTCGACGGATCAACGGCAATCACGCCAACTTGTAGCCCTTTTTCGCATAGCAACTTGATGTAGCTATTAACCAGCGTCGATTTACCGACCCCTGGGGAGCCGGTAAATCCCACAACCATTGCATTGCCAAGGTGAGGGTAGATGCCACGAATAATGGCGGAGGCTTCATTCGTTTCATTTTCAAGCACCGAAATCGCTCTCGATAGAACGGTTCTATCGCCATTAAGGAGCCGCTTCAGCCAAGGTTTAGGTCTGTTTTTCTTCACCGCCATTAAGCCATTACCAGTGGGTGGCCAAAACCAAACTCTTCTCTAAGGCAGCTGATAATTTCACCCTGAGTGGCTTTACTGATTGTTGCCTGAACAATTTTTTCATAGACATTTTGATCATCACTTCGTGCCGCAGCGACAAGGTCTTCCAGCGCACGCTGCACCTCTGTCTGATCACGTTCTTCTTTAAACCGGCAAAAGAGCTCTATTTGACGCTTCATAACATCCGGGTCAGGCCATGGCTGTGTTTTACGAAGACTCGGATCATCCTCAATTTGATAGGCATTGACACCCACAATTTTGTGCTCACCACTATCGACTTTCTCCTGAAAAGCCAGGGCAGATTCACCGATTATTCCTTGAACCAACCCATTTTCAACCGCCTCAAACATTCCACCTGCTTCATCAATTTTGGCAATAATGGCCTCAATCTGCTCCTCCATCTGGTTGGTTAATGTTTCCAAATAATAGGAGCCACCCAGCGCATCGATGACATCGGTCATGCCCGCCTCATCTTTTAAAATATTTTGGGTCGCGACCGAAATAAGAGCCGCCTCTTCTGTCGGGCAACTCAGCGCCTCGTCATAACCATCGGTATGCATTGATTGGCACCCCCCGAAAATACCAGCCATTCCCTGAATAGCCACCCGAGCAATATTATTCAATGGCTGAGCCCGGGTCAGGTCGACCCCGGATGTTTGGCAGTGAAATTTAAAACGCGACGATCTCGGATCTTTTGCACCAAAGCGCTCTTTAGTCAGTCGCGCCCACACCCTGCGCCCCGCTCTGAATTTAGCGATCTCTTCAAAAAAACTGATCGAAATATCAAAAAAGAAGGTAAAACGTGGCAAAAAGGCATCCGGCTCCAGCCCTCGTTCGACACAGTCTTTTGCGTATTGAATTGCCGTGCTTAAGGTTAAACCCATCGCTTCCGCCGGAGTTGCCCCGGCTTGCTGCATATGCTGCCCAACAATAGAGACTGGATTCCAGCCAGGACAGTGCTCTTTCAAAAAAATGATTTGATCCATCTGTATTCGTCTGGATCCCTTAAGCGCAATCCGATAAAACATATGGTTTGCTACAAAATGTGAAATATAATCACTCTGATTGGATGTGCCGGTGAGTTTCTTCCAAGGTGCGCCAAGATTCTTCGCGTGAGCCAATACTTGTGCGAGCATGGTAAAAGGGATAGGGTCATTTAAGCCGATTGACATTTTATCG
Source organism: Deltaproteobacteria bacterium (assembly GCA_030595135.1). GTDB lineage: Bacteria > Desulfobacterota > Anaeroferrophillalia > Anaeroferrophillales > Tharpellaceae > Tharpella. The sequence continues at coordinate 10,537 of JAUVDU010000006.1, forward strand.
ATTGGAATACCATCCAGGCATCGCGCCATATCATCCACCGTATTAACGGTAACACCACAAGTACCGAGCAAAATCGGATCGACCTCATCCACATCAAGTCCACGGTATACTGAATTACAGGGGATCATACTCAGGGCATTGGCTCCCATAGCAATCATCTGTTTAACGCGGGCGTTATAGAGTTCAGGCGTTGCCAAGCCAATAAGTTGTCGTTGGCTCCAGGTTTGCCCGCGATGCATGGTCGGGTAAATACCCCGTGTCATCGGGCCTTGGCCAGGAAAACCCAAGTCATCCATATAGCGGTTACTGTCCCAATCTTCAGGCGTATAAAGCGGCTTAATTTTAATATCGGAGCGATTGCTGCGAACTTTGTCATCCGGCAGCATCTTTTTGTAATCATCTTGCCACTGTTTATGTTTGTTATCTATTCTTTTATCAGTCATATCAAAACCTATGCAAAAGTTTGTTAGTCAAAGGTGACAACTGCAGGCGCTTTTCTTGCCTCTTCAGCAAACTCACTGATCCTTTGGACAACCTCTTCTTTAGTGCTGCCGGTATGGAAAACTCGAGAAACGCCGGAATCTAACAAAATCGCCTCATCTGCATCGGGCACAATTCCACCAACGACCACTTTTACATGTTGATAACCGGCCTCACGTAAAGCAGCCATTAGTTTAGGGATAAGTAGATGGTCGGTTGCCAGTGAGCTCACGGCGAGAACATCTACATCCTCTTCTTGAGTGAGCTTTACCACGGTATCGATTTTTTGCCATGGTGCTGTATAAATCACCTCCATTCCTGAGTCACGTAGCCAGGCCGCAACAATTCTGCTTCCCCGGTCATGCCCATCTAAACCGATTTTGGTAACCAATACTCTTGGAATAATTGCTTCTCTTGATTCACTTTCAACCATGGTCTTCATCCTCAATTAACTTTCCTTTGCTGATTTAAATCAAGAACCAACACTTGACCTTTTGGCTATTGCATCTTTGAGTAAGTCGATGCTGTCGGCATTATCCAGAGAAGATTGGTCGCCGCTCACTTTCCCGCTCAATCTCACGTCTCTGAGAACTCTACGCATAATTTTACCGGAAATTGTTATCGGTAATTGTGCGACAAAAATCATCTCTTCCAGCCTTGCAAAAGTTCCGATTTCATTGGCTATGTCTATATTTAGCTGCTTTTTCAACTCGTCACTCTCAGAGATACCATCTTTTAATTTTATGAACGCGACCGGAACTTGTTCTTTCACGGGATCAGGTATCCCCACCACGCCAACGGCTTCGACATCTTTACACTTGATAATAACACCTTCTATCTCTGAGGTAGTCAATCTGTGGCCCGCTACATTAATTGTGTCATCCAAGCGGCCCAGCACCCAGAAATACCCGTCTTCATCAATCACTCCCTCATCTTGAACCACCCAGAGCCATTTGTCTTTAAAGGCTTGAAAGTATACATCAAGATATCTTTTGTGGTTTTCCCACAGGGTTCGACTGGCACCGGGGACCGGTTTTTTGAAGACCATAAGACCTCTGGTATTGACCGGTAGATCCTGGCCTTCATCGTCGACCACGCCTACAGCGACGCCACCCATAAGGCTATCAATTCGGCCCATTGCACCGGGCTTCATGGGGTCGATAAAAGCGGCGGGTTGTATAATACAGCCTCCTAATTCGGTCATATCCCCGACATTGTTCAGAAACATCTCTTTATTGCCAATTTCTTCGAAAGCCCATTTCCATAATTCCGGACTTAACGGTTCTCCCATGCAGAGCATGAGCTCGAGTTTCGAAAGATCTCTTTTTGCCAGGAGTCCTTCGCCGGCGGCTCTTAACATTCTTAGTACGGTCGGAGCCAGGTGGACTTTATTTACTCCGTACTTTTCGATGGTGTCATAAAATCTTCCCAGAGACGGGACTGCAAAGGCAGCACCTTCCTGCCAGAGTAACGTTGCGCCGTTAAGCCATACCGGTAGGAGCGCGTGGAATTCACTGCCGGCCCAGGAGTTATCATTGAGTGAGTAAAAAAGATCACCTTCCGTTAATGCCGATTCGATCTTTCCCCCAAGGCAAGCTTGAACCGCAATCCCAACTCCAGATAGAGAGGCACCTTTTGGTTTCCCTGTGGTGCCGCTGGTATACATGACGCACTGAATTTCATTTGCCTCAATTGATTCTGGCGGGCATTCGTTTGAACTGTCGGCGGTTATTTCATCCCACCAATAGTCTCTTCCCGATACCATCTTTGTTTCGTTCCCGGCATTTCTTTTGACAATAATTTTCTTGATACTTGCACTTGCTATCTGTTCTAAAGCTTCGTCAACAATGGATTTTAGCGGAAGAACCTTCCCTCTTCGATTGGTACCATCAGCGGTTATCATGATACTTGGTTTGAAATCTTCAAATCTTACGCGCAGTGCTTCAACGGAAAAGCCGGTGAACAGAGGCATAAATACAAGCCCCATTCGGTAAGCCGATACAATCGCTATGGCGGTAGCTGGACAATTGGGGAGGAAAAAGGCTATTTTATCCCCCTTCTTGACTCCCAAATTTTTAAGGGAGTTGGAGAACTTGCAAACTTCATTGTAGAGCTGTCTATATGTGTACTGCTCAACTTTTTCACCGGACTCATTTTCCCAAATCAGAGCCAGGCGGTCATCAGCACCTTTTTTTAAATGGCGATCCAACATATTGTAACCGGCATTTGCATAGCCGCCGGAATAGAACTTAAATTCGGGTGTATCGGGGATGCCTGCTTCCAAGGTTTTGTCCCAGCGCTTAAACCATTCGATATCATCAGCCACCTCATTCCAGAAGCCTTCGTAGTCAACCTGAATTAATTTCTTCAGTTTATCAACCCGTTCAGCTGTGATGGCCTTGTTTTTTGCGGCATCCAAAGGGTAAAGAGTCCTTTCTTCCCACGGCATTTTTACTTTGTCTTCGCTCATAACAATCTCCTTTGCAATTATGGGGTTGATATTGCAGGTTAGTGCTGATCTGCTTGATACATAACTGTCCGGTTAGTAGATTCTACTTACTGGTTGGTAAGCTTAATTTATAAAGCCAGGCTTGTCAACTATTTTTTTGCGGTGGATTTTGGTTGATTTTAATGGAAAAAGTGGTACTCTATGTTTGTTTTCCGTGAAATAATAGAACCAGAGGTGATGAAATGGTTGATGCCCGTGAGTTCAAGGGCCTGGATAAGAGTATTCGCAAGCAGAAGATCATTGATGTTGCAGCGTCTCTTTTCTGTAAAAAGGGTTATCAGTCCACGTCTCTTGATGATGTGGCTAAAATCATAGGAATCAGTAAGGCCGGTATTTACCATTATGTGTCCAGCAAAGACGAACTGCTGTCGATTATATATTTGCAGGCGTTTGAAAAAATTTTTCAAGATACCTATGAAATCTCGGCCATGGATCTAGCGCCCGATGAAAAATTGCGACGAGTTATTCGAAATCACATCAAGAATATCATCGTCAAAGATATTTCCATGTTTTCCGTATTTTTCAGTGAAGAGAGCCAACTGCCGGAAAAGGACTTCCAGAAGATCCGCGAAGAAAAAAAGCGCTATACTCGGATTATAGAGCAAATTGTAGAGGAGGGGATTGCAAAAGGTCAGTTTCGCAACCTCGATCCTAAACTTCAGGCCTATGCTATTTTGGGGATGTGCAACTGGATTTATAAATGGTACCGGTCTGAACGTGCTCTTCATGATCCTGAGATTATTGCGGATCATTTCATTGCCCTGCTGGAATCCGGCTATATCAAGCGTGAAAGTGAGGACGCCTCCCAATCTCATAAGCGGTCGAGCCAGAGGGTAGACGGCGACGAAGAACTGTCTCCTCATGACCTGTATGGAGAAATCAAACATCAATGTGCGATTTTAACGAATTTAGTTGAACGGGCAGAGAGCTGTCACAGTAAGTGAAGTTACTATAAAAGAATAAAACAGGATATCTATAACGCCCTTTGCCGGCGTTACCTGTCCCACCCACCCTTTCAGTTTTCCCTTGTTCACAAAATCCTCATAAAAAAAACAGTAAAAGTATTTTGGGTCACATTGGCTCTCCTTGTTTAGGAGGCTGTAATTTTATAGTACGGTATTTTCCCTTTACAAAAAGAATCAATCCATCTATATATTAACTTAACGTTCGTTTACATAGTTATGCTTTCGTAAGGAGAGCTCTGATGAGACCACTTAACCCTAAAAATAAAGAAGAAATTCTCGCAATAGTTATTCCTTTGTTTGCCGGAGCTGGTTACAGCGGTGTATCAATGCGGACTGTTGCTGAGAAAGTCGGCGTCACACCTGCCGCAATCTATCATCATTTTTCAGACAAGCAGACTCTTTATCTTGCCGCCATGGCTCAAGCTTTTGTAGATAAGGCTGATAGTCTGGAGAAAATACTCAGCAACGGAGCTGCTCCGGAAAAACGTCTGGCTCAATTTGTCGCCCGTTTCTGTGAACTGCTTTATAATGATAATGATTTCAGCACGCTGATTCAACGGGAAATAATGGATGGCGACAAATCCCGGTTGCAGTTTTTGGCCACAGAAGTTTTCGATAACTTATTTCAAGGTGTTATCAAATTGTGCCAAGAGCTGGATCCGCAGGATGATCCCTATCTTTTGGCTATTTCACTGATCGGAATCGTAATGTATCATTTTCAAATAGCGGTTCTTAAACCTTATCTCCCTTACAGTAAAGGAGATCATAGTGATCCACAAGTAGTAGCCCAACATGTAACTAGGTTTATGTTGCAAGGGTTGAAAACCTGTTAATCATTACGAATCACACGCACACAATTAATCAAACATTAAAAGCTCACAAACAATCAAACAACAGGAATAAAAGAGATGGTTCAAAGTAAAAACAACAAAGCAATTGTCTGGCTCTTGGTCGTAGGTATGGCATTTATATTGTCGGGCTGCAACCAGGAATCGGAAACGGCTGGCAAAAGAGAATTTACGACTCACACGCTTCCGGTATTAAAGGTCGTGAATAAAGAACTTCCAGTCAATTATACGACGATTG
>JAUVDU010000175.1 GCA_030595135.1 Deltaproteobacteria bacterium
TTTACTTCCGTTATAACTTGGCGGCAATTTCTTCTATCTCAAAAGCCTCGATAACATCGCCGGCCTTGACATCATTATAGTTCTCGATGCCGATACCACACTCAAAACCGCTAGCCACCTCTTTAGCATCATCTTTGAAACGTTTCAAAGATGAAATCTTACCCTCAACAATGACAACATCATCACGGAGCAAGCGAATCTGAGCGTTGCGTTTTATTTTACCATCGACCACTCGGCAACCGGCGATAGTCCCGACCTTGGAAACCATAAAGGCCTGACGAACCTCGGCCCGACCCAAATAAACTTCACGCATTTCCGGAGCCAGAAGCCCCTCCATCGCCAACCTAAGATCTTCGAGAAGACTATAGATTACCGAGTAGAGACGGATATCGACGCCCTCCTGTTCCGCCAGCTGCTGCGCTTTAAGATCAGGGCGGACATTAAAACCGACAATAATCGCTTGTGAAGCGGCCGCCAACATGACATCAGCTTCCTTGACACCACCGACTGCGGCATGCACAACTTCGACTTTAACTTTGGCAGTTGCCTGTTTCCGCAAAGCCTCAGCAACAGCTTCGACCGAACCCTGAACATCACCTTTAACGATAACATTAAGCTGCTCGACTTCACCCTCTTCCATCTGCTCGAAAAGATCTTCAAGCGATATTTTACTGGTTTTGGAGATCTCCTGCTCACGGGCTTTATGCTGACGATTCGAGGTCAGCTCCTTAGCCTGTTTTTCCGATTTGACGACATTAAAATCGTCACCGGCTGAAGGCACTCCGCTTAAGCCTAAAATTGCAACCGGGGTTGAAGGCCCTGCACTCTCTATCTGTTCACCCAGATCATTAAGCAGGGCTCTGACCCGACCGCTGTAGAGTCCGGCGACAATAAAATCTCCCGGTTTAACCGTTCCATCCTGAACCAGAACCGTAGCCACGGGCCCTTTACCTCGGTCAAGCCGGGATTCAAGGACAACCCCACTGGCCACTTTGTCAGGATTAGCTGTAATCTCCATCATCTCCGCCTGGAGCAGAACCATCTCCAGGAGGGTATCGAGATTGAGCCGTTGTTTAGCTGAAACTTCAACAAAAATAGTCTCGCCGCCCCAATCCTCGGAAAGCAGGCCATGTTCGGATAACTGACGCCGAACCTCGTCGGGCCGGGCGTTCTCTTTATCAATTTTATTAATTGCGACAATTATCGGCACATCAGCAGCTTTGGCATGATTGATCGACTCAATCGTCGTCGGCATCACCCCATCATCCGCGGCAACCACCAAAATAACGATATCGGTAACCCCGGCTCCACGCGAACGCATCGAGGTAAAGGCTTCATGACCTGGGGTATCGACAAAAGAGATATCTCCTTTCGGCAACGACACCATATAGGCCCCGATATGCTGCGTGATACCACCGGCTTCGCCATCGGCTACCTGAGTTTGGCGAATGGCATCTAAAAGTGAGGTTTTACCGTGATCGACATGCCCCATAATCGTCACTACCGGCGGTCGGTTGACGAGATCCTCGGGTTTGTCAGACACCTGCTCAAGCACCAACTCTTCATCAAAAGCGACATTCTCGACCGTATGACCAAACTCCTCAGCTACCAGAACGGCAGTATCAAAATCGACCATCTGGTTGATGGTTACCATACTGCCCATGGCCATCAGCTTGCCGATAACTTCTCCAGCTTTGACACCCATCTTTTTAGCCAACTCACCAACGCTTATGACATCGGTGATTTTGACCACCCGTTTGATCTGCTTGGGCATCGTAATCTCGGTTTTCTGGCCGCCTCTCTTTTTAGCGGCCCGACCCCGGCGACCCTTACCCCCACGATCATCAGAAAAATTGAGATTTTTTATAACCGAACGACGTGATCCTCTTCGACTTCGATTTTCAGTCGAAGGAGTACCATTATCAGCGGCCGTCTGGACACCATCTTTTTTACGCGATTTACGCCCCTTTTTGCCACTCACCTCTTTATCTGCGACCGGACCAGGAGCACCAGCCCCACCTGGGGATGCCGGTGCAGCGGAATCGTATTTGCTCGGAGCCGCTTCTGAAGCTTTCTTTTTGCTTTTACTCCGGGGCGGCCGAACTCCGGGCCGAGACCCCAAATCACTCAAAGCCACCCGACCAATAACCCGCGCTCCGCGAGGCCCGGTCTTGCCGCTTTTCTCACTTTTTTCAACGACGACGGCCTCTTCAACAACAACAGCTTCATCAACTTCATCACTGTCGGATTGAATTGCCTCGGTCTTAACGGGGGCAATTTCCCCTTGGTTCGTCATATCCGATACCGTCTCAACCGAAGTCTCTGCTGCCACGGACTCATCTGCAATCGAAACTTCCTCTTCGGAAACTTCTTTTGCCGATTCCTGGTCACTAACGGCTTCAGGTTCGAGCTCAGGTTCAACCCTTGAAAGGATCCTCGCATCGACACCTGCAACCAACTTTTTCGGAGCTTTAGTTTTAGCCTCAGCCTGCACTTCGGTGACTTCCGCCACCACCTCATCGGATGCAACTTCGACGGCGGGTGCAACCTCAGAGACAACCGGTGCTTCAACTGCAGGCGACTCTTCAACCGCAGAACTTTCGGGTTTGGCTTCTTCAGCAACTTCACTCTCAGGCTCGCCGCTAATTACTGCTTCAGGCTCGGCTACCGGTTTTTCGACAACCTTTCGGCGGCGGCGGCGAACCCCGGAACCAACCCGTTTTTCAACAAGATCGGGTCCTTGGTTCTGTTGACACCAGACTTTAACACGATCAACATCCTCATCGCTCAGTGGACTGAACTTGGTGCTGACCTCAATCTTCAAAGTCTCTAAAATCGTAAGAAGCTCAGGTTCCTTAAGTTTTAAGGCCCGAGAAAGTTCGTAAACCTTGGTTTTCTTTTTTTCCCGCAGAATCAAGGTTGGCTACCCCCTAACATCAATCAGTTATTTTTTTACACACACTATGTAAAGATGCACGACTTTCCCTATCCAGTGCCTCAGCCCCGACCGACAGACGGCCAAAACGACGCTTACCAGCAAGAAAGCGGCTCAAACATTCAGTTTTTCGACAAACATAATAACCCCGGCCCGGAGCCCGAAAGCGGCGATCATAGAAGAGCTCATCTCCAACCAAAACCAGACGGCAGAGATTCTTCTTTTCCGCCCGCAGCCGACATACCAAGCAAGTACGCAACGGCACGGCCACAGCCTTACGCCTCAGACTCTTTCGTACTCTCAGAGTCAAGATCAGGATCGACCTTTTCAGCAGCTTCAGTTTCCGCCACCGGCTGATCATCTTCGGCTTGCGCTTCTACTGCCGGCGAAGCTGCCGTATCGGCCTGAGCATCATCGTCTTCGACCATGTCAACATCAGTCTCCGCCCTGTTTTCAGCTGCGGTTTCCGTCTCCGAGCCCTCTTGAGCCACTTCAGAATCAACGGTTTTTTCTTGATCTTGCTCAACTGGAGCCGGAGGCGGATTTTCGGCCGCCTCTTTAAGAGCATGAAAAACTATCACGGCCCGCTCAATCAACTGTGTGGGATTGACCCCTTCGGTTCCGATAATATCGCCAAGTTCAGCTACGGTGCTGCCAGCGATATCCTCTATTTTGCGAAAGCCGTTATCATAAAGGAGCTCCATAGCCGTATTATTGAAGCCTTCGAGATCGGCAAGCGGCGAAAAGAGCTTGTCAAAATCACTCGCCACCCGGGATGCCGACTTAACATCAAGCTTCCAACCGGTAAGCTTGGCCGCGAGCCGCACATTAAGACCACGACGACCGATTGCTAAAGAGAGCTGCTCATCAAGAACAACGATCTCCATCATATGTTTCTCTTCGTCAAGAATAATCTTGTTGATCTCCGCCGGCGAAATGGCATTACAGACATAGCGAACCGGATCCGGATTCCAACGAATGATATCGATCTTCTCGCCTCTAAGCTCCTGAACCACATTCTGAACCCGAGAGCCTCGAACCCCGACACAGGCTCCAACCGGATCAACATCATAATCGCTGGAAGAGACCGCAATCTTGGCCCGGATGCCGGGTTCACGAATAGCCCCTTTAATCTCGATTACACCTTCAAAGATCTCGGGAACTTCAACCTCAAAGAGTCTGATCAAAAACCCCGGATGAGTCCGTGAAAGAACAATTTTTGGCCCCTTCACCGTAATCTCAACTTTCAACAGATAAGCACGAATCCGCTCACCCTGGCGAAAATTCTCCCGGGGAATCGTCTCGGAACGAGGCAGAATAGCTTCGGTGGAACCTAAGTTAACAATCAGGTTGCCGCGTTCGACCCGCTGCACCGACCCACTAACTATATCCCCGACCTTTTCGTGATACTCTTCGTAAATACTCTCCCGCTCGGCTTCCCGAATTTTCTGCATGATGACCTGTTTGGCAGTTTGTGCTGCAATCCGGCCAAAGTCATCAGTCTCAAGTTTTAAGCCCAGACTGTCACCAATCTCGGCCTCCGGATCAATCTCTAAAGCTTCATGCAGAGAGATCTGGTAGTAGGAGTTTTCTACATTTTCGACAACTTCAACAAATTCGAAGAGTTCAATTTCCCCGGATTCTTCATCATAAGAAGCCTCTATTTCACGTGCCGCACCCAGTTTTTTCTTGGATGCGGTAACCATCGCCGATTCAATTGCTTCGATCAGAATCTCTCTAGGAATATTCTTCTCTTTACTGACCTGATCAAGTATGAAGCTCAAACTTGAAGACATAACCTTATTTATCTCTCCCTAATATATGAAATACTATTATAACTATTTAAATTTATATACCAGATTACACCTGGAAGTCTCATCCAACGGCACGATGAAGGTTTCACCATCAACCTCTATAGACACCGTCAACGGATCCTCCTGACAATCACGCAGGATACCTTTAAAACGCCGGCGGCCGTTAA
>JAUVDU010000001.1 GCA_030595135.1 Deltaproteobacteria bacterium
CGGGCCCTTTACTTTGCGCCCTTGATCGAGAACCAAAATATCAATAAAAATTATTCTTTTATAAGTAACATAAAAGGTCTGGTGATGATCAAAGCGGCACCGCTCATGGTTGATGTTGAAAAACTTGCGGCGGTCGAGATCAAAGCAGAAGTGCTTTTTTCCTCTTCCGAAAAATCCTGGTTGATGGAGGATCGTATCGATTTTAACCCGGCAATGATGCAGCCTCCGGCCAATAGCGAACAATTTGCTCGTTACCCCCTGGCCTATCTCCTTGAGGGCTCTTTTACAAGCTATTTCAGCGGCCGCCCGCTGCCGGAAAAACCCCAAGCGAGCAAAGCCTCTGACGAATCTTCGGAGATCTTTGAAGAAGAAGATATTAAGGACGGTGGCGATAAAGAGAGTAAAACTCTGACTTCGCTGGTCGAGGAGGGTGGACTTGAGAGTCGTGGGATTCGTCTTGAAAAAGGCCAGCCCGGCCGCATTATCGTTGTTGGTTCAGCCGATATCCTGGGAAATAACATTGTTGATGAAGGGGGAACTACTCCCAATGCCCAGCTTCTGATGAATATGGTCGATTATCTTAATGGCCGCCAGGAGTTGGCGGTCTTGCGCAGTAAGACCCAGCGCTTTAATCCGTTGATCGATATCGCCCCGGAAAGTCGTAGCCTGATCAAAGGGGCAAACTTGGTGGGGTTGCCGTTGCTGGTTATTTTCGCCGGTCTGCTCGCCTGGCTGAGACGCGGCGCTCGCCGACGGAAACTTAGACAGATGTTTGTAGATTAATCACAACGAAAAATGGCCAAAATATTTTTTTACCACGAAGATCACAAAGAAAGGCTTTTCAACTTCGTGACCTTTGTGTCTTCGTGGTGAGTATTGGGAAGGTTATGATTATGAAAAAAGAATATCTTCTGTTAATAATCGCAATTGTCGGTCTTGGAGCCTTGCTTTTCTACCAGAAAAAAGGGCGTACCAATTACAAACTGCCGGTTCTGCCGGTTTTGACGGAGAGTGTGGATCGACTTGTTATTGAAAAAGATGGTCAGCTAACCGAGCTCCGTTTGACTGATGAAAAATGGGTGGTTGGGTCGCAACAATATCGGGCTAATGTTGCCCGCATCGAAACGATGATTGCCGAGGTTAAAGAGCTTAAGCTGACCGTCTTGATCTCGGAAAAGAAAAATTATCAGCTCTATGAGCTGACGCCCGAGAAAAAAACTAAGGTTGCACTCTATCACGCCGACCAACTCTTGCGCGAACTCCAGATCGGCAAAAACAGTGCGTCACTGCAGCAGACCTATGTGATGCTTAAGAATGACCCCAAAGTCTATCAGGCTCTGGGTAACTTGAAAAGCAATTTTTTCTCAACCGTTGCCGAATTGCGTGATAAAAAAGTTCTTGAGATTAGTAGTGAGAAGTTGGCTGTTCTCGATGAAATTATTTTGCAGCGGCAAGAGGAAGGGGGAAATCAGGTTCTGCGAATGGTTAAGAAGTTCAAACCTGGATCTGATGCTGATAGTGTCAAAACTGATCAATCACCGGCTCCGGCGGCTGTCTGGCAGCAGGAGAGCGGGGATTCGGTAATGTCTGACGCGGTTGCCAAACTCCTGAAAAATATCTCCGATCTGCAGTGTGAAAGTTTTATCGATAATCGTCAGTCCGAAGATTTTAAAGAAGCGGTTTATCGGGTTGTGGTAAAAGGTGGTGGCGAGGAGTTTTCGCTTGATCTTTTTGCTCCGGAGGACGATAAGTATCCCGCAGTCTCTTCTCAGGTATCCTGTACTTTTATCCTGCCGTCCTGGCGGGCGGATAAAATTGTTAGGGATTTTACGGTTTATACCGACTTGGAGGCAATATCGGGGCGATAAAAAGTTTGCAGTTATTTGATGTAATCTAGCCCGGCTGAACCGGAACCAAACAGGTTTCTTTTATTTGTGTTTATTTGTGTCCATTTGTGGTTCCGCTTTTTTGACCACAGATGAACACAAATTTTACTGTGGTAAATTTAAAGTTTTGCTCATTTTACACCCTGGAATTTGAACCCTTTTGCGTAATAATCTGTGGATAATCTGGTGGGCTCGCTTTTCCGGAGGTGGAGTTTCATGGTTTCGCCTGCTCAAGGATGGTGTGCCTTGGGTTCGGGTTTTATTTGTCGGAGCCGTTTTTCTGGGGTTGGCCGGGGTTGTTGGCCTCCTTTCCACCCGGCAATTTAAATCAGTTTCAATGCTGATTGATGAAGGTTGTTTCTCTCCTCTTAAACCGGCTCTATGGCAACAGTCGCTTAATCCCGGTGAGTTGTCCGGGTTGCTTGCCGATAACTATTTTTCCACTTTTCCACCCCCATCATCGCCGGTGTCGGTAAATAGTTCAAATTCACTGACCGAATCAGAGTTGACTGTTTTTACAACTATCAACGAAGGGTTGCAGCATAAATTGCTTAAATTATTGCGGCGCTACCACCCTCAGCTCGGGGCCGGGGTTCTGGTGAACTTGAAGACCGGAGCGATTGAGGCGATGGCTTATTATCGGCATGCTGATGAGAACGGAAGCATCCTGCCGCAAGACTCCGGTAACCTCTGTCTGGTCTCTGTGTTTCCGGCGGCGTCGCTGTTTAAAATTGTCACCGCTTACGGGGTGCTTGAGAGAAAGGGTGTGACCCGGCATACCCGTTTTCCGGTTGTCGGTCGACATCACACCCTGTATAAGTATCAACTAGGATTGGGTAAATCGCGTTATCGTTACCAGCCGGTCGAGGTCTCTTTCGAGAAAGCTTTTGCCCGTAGCGTTAATCCGATATTCGGCAAATTTGGAATTGACTATTTTTCCGCACCGGAACTTTTACAATTGGCGGGAACCTTTGCTTTTAACCGTCCACTGGTTTTTGATTTGTCGGTTGCCTCAAGCCATGTCCAAAGTCCGGAGACCGCTTATCAGCGAGCTGAGACGGCCAGCGGCTTTATTAAGACGACGACTATTTCACCTCTGCATGCAGCCTTGATCGCGGGTGCTCCATTGGCGGCCGGGAAATTGAAGCGGCCCTACATCATAGATCGTGTGACGGCCGAAAACGGCAACGAGTTATTTTATCATCAGGAGTGCCGGCCTGAATTCGGGTTGGCCGATAATAAGGCTTGTGCCGAACTTGTCAAAATGATGCAGGCGACGGTCAAATATGGAACCGCAAGAAAAGCTTTTCAACATCTGAAAAAGAGAAGGTCTTCTCGTGACTGGGAGATTGGCGGTAAAACCGGCAGTCTTGATATGCCCAATAGCGATCGGCGCTGTGAGTGGTTTGCCGGTTTTGCCAGGGATCGAAAAAGCGACCGGGAAGTAGCGGTTTCCCTGGTGTTGGTGCATGGGGAAAAACGAACTATAAGCTCGGGATATATTGCCGCCGAAATGTTGGCTGGAGCTTTGAAAACAAACAAAAAATAGTGGAAAGTTATAATGCCGTCTGAAAAACTGAAACATCCGTTGTGGGTGACGGGTAAACCCTATTACGATTTGAAAAGTTATTACCGCAATAATTTTGACGAACGGGTTTACAAGCTGCAGGTTGATGCCGGTTTTACCTGTCCCAATCGGGATGGCAGCCGGGGTTGGGGCGGTTGCAGCTATTGTGACGGGCGTGGTTCACAGTTGCGCCGGCAGGGCCCGCTGCCGAGTGTCCGGGAACAGCTTGAAGAGGGGAAACGGCTCTATAAAAGGTTGCGTAAGGCGACCCGTTTTGTTGCTTATTTTCAAACATTTACAAATACTTATGGAGAATTAGCGAGGCTTCAACAGCTTTATGAAGAGGCTTTGTCGGTTGATGAAATTGTTGGCCTGTCGGTCGGTACCCGGCCTGACAGTATAACCCCTGAGGTCGTTGATATGCTCGCCGGCTTTAGCTCTGATTATGATGTCTGGATTGAATATGGTCTGCAGTCGATGCATGCTGAAAGTTTAGAGAGGATCAATCGCGGGCACTCTCTGGAAGAGTTTGAGCGGGCTGTCGAGATGCTTTCCGGTAGCGAGATTAAACTCTGCGTGCATGCCATAATCGGGCTTCCCTGGGAAGATCGGGAGATGGTTTTTCAGACGGCTGACTTTGTTGCTCGCCTGCCGATCGACGGAATTAAAATCCACTCTCTGCTGCTCCTTAAGGGTACTCCACTCTATGCCGATTTTCTGGCTCAGCCTTTTTCGCTGCTAAGTCGGGCTGAGTATGTCAGCCGGGTGGCCGGTTTTCTCGAACGGCTGTCGCCGGAAGTGGTGATCCAGAGGTTGACGGCTGAAGGCTATCGGGATATTTTTGTGGCACCGGACTGGGCTCGTAACAAACTGCAGGTTTTGCAACATCTTGCCCATTTTCAGCAGGAGCACGACAGTTATCAGGGTAAGCTTTGGTCTGAGTGAGTGAATTGCCGGGTGTAGTTACAGGTATAATGGCTTGAAATTGAGATTTTTTGAAAAGGGTTGCAATTTTTGTTGGCTATGGGAAGATTTTTTGGCAAAAAACATTGACAGCTGAAATAGGCGTATGTTAGTTTTTACAGAAGAGCCGATGAGGTTTAGCTGTTTATGGAGTCTTTAGGGTTTAATGAATAAGGCCAAGTATCGAGTCGGAGAGCAACCCCGACGTTATGGTTGCCGGGATTACTCTCTTGAAATGCAACTGATGCAGCTCAAAAAGAGAGAATTGTTGGTGATCAAAGAGCAAGAACGCCAACAGATTGAGGCTCGGATAAGTGAGATTGAAAATCTGTTGGGGATGTAGCCGGATTTTACGACACCTTAAAGTTTAGAGAAATTGTTTATGGAAAATGGTTTAGAAAGTTTTGCCCTTTTGGAAAAAAGAACTCTGGCTTTAGGTCAGCGTTATCGAGAGGTTCTTGAAGATCGGGGTCGCTTGCAGCAGATAGTTAAAAAGCAGGCCCAGGCTTTGGCTGAACTTGAGGCCGAGGTTAGTCGTCAAAACAACTTGTTTACAGCAGTTGATGCAAAAATGGTGGGCCTGTTGCGCCAAATTGACAACTATCTCCCTGAAGAGAGCCTGAACCCTGAGGAAGAGAGCCAAAACCTTGGGAATGAGCAGGTTTTACCGGGAATGCATGGCAGCTGAAAAAAAAAGCGTTACGATAACTATTCGTGGCAAGAAGTTTCCATTTCGCACTGAAGCTGATAGTCAGCGAGTGCAGCAGGTGGTAGAGTTTGTAAATAAGAGGTTAGACGAGTTGGACAGTAAAGGCGGTCTGAGGCCGAATGTTGGATCTGCTGATACTAGATTGATGATGCTGGCCCTTTTGAATATTGCAGATGAGTGTATTACTCATAAACAAAACCTCGGTGAGATTAAGGAGAGATCGGAAAACTTGCTGGCCGAGATAGCTTTTGATCTCTGAAAAACGGTTAGGTATAAATTTATAGTTTGCTCCCCTGAGCTATACGTGATAAGTGAACATTTTTTTGAGCCAACACCTTTTAACTTAGGGTGGCCGTTTAAATTCGGTGTGTACTGCCCTTCGCGGGTAGTCCTAAAGAATTTATGGCTGCCAATATTAAGATTTAAGGTTCAAAGAAAGCACCTACACGGTAATTTGGGGGGGACTGAGAGTTTGCCTAAAGGCAGATTCTTAGAGACTGTCAGGTTGTGTGCTAAATATGGCCTGGCGGTCTGTTTTTAAGTGTATTGAGCGGGTCAGCAAGATTTTCTTGCTTGATTTCCCGATTGAGATATATAGAGAGAGAGAAGTGAAGAGTTACACCTTAAATCTTAGATGAAAGATTTAAGGTGTAGATGCGTAAAGAAGTCTGTTTTTCAGCCGCTGGTAGAGTAGGGTTGTTTCGATAAGCTGTCGTTATATTTAGTGGTTAATTGGTTATGAGCGAGACTGTAGGGTTTAATTTTGGTTGTCTATTATCTCGTATGGATTGAAGAACCCTTGACGATGGCCCTGATTCGGAGTTGATGTTCCGCCAGTCGTAGTCGTATATAAATGACTATATACGATTTTGTTAAAAGAGCTGATTTTAAATATGATTGGTAACTTGCAGCGTAAGCAGAGAAGCACCATCTATTGATGCATCTCAGCAGATTTTGGGGACAAGACCCGGTTCTCCGAAGGAAATCGGGTTTATGTACCCTGGAATTTACGAGTTAGCTGAATAGTTACTATGATTATTGGCTTAAAGGATATTGATTGAGGTATCCTTTTGCGCTGAGATTTGCAATTTTTAAGTTGATGGGCGGGACTCACTCTTTGTGTGCCGCTCTTTCTCGTATAACCTTTCTCTTCTCCTCTCTGTCTCTTTTCCCGAGTAGTTTAAATTATAAGCCGCACTGTCTTGCAGGGCGGATAATTTTCTGTTGTAGTCGACAGAACGTTGTGCTTGAGTTATCGACTCTAACACGGCGATAAAGAGGAGTTTCACTATGGAAGCGCTAGTCTATGTTGTTTTAGTTGTGCTAGGAGTAGGTGCCGGTTATCTGCTCCATAAAAAGTTTACTGAAAAAAGTCAGGATGTATCTCGTAAGGAAGCTGATTTAATGGTTTCCGAGGCCCGTAAAGAGGCCGATCTGTTGCGAAAAGAGGCAACATTGCAGGCCAAGGATGTTGTTTTGAAGGCCAAGTCTGATTTTGAGGCAGATATGGTCGAGCGCCGCAAAGAGGCTCAGGTCTTGGAAAAACGTCTGGTTAGTAAAGAGGAGAGCCAGGAGCGGCGAACCGACAATCTTGACAAGAAAGAGGGTGACCTCAGCCGCCGGGAACAGAGTTTGTCCCAGCGCGACAAGAATGTTCAGGTTAAGGAGAAAGAGGTTCAGACGGTTTTACAGGAAGAGCGGGACAAGCTTGAATCAATTGCCGGTCTAACCCAAACTGAAGCCAAAGATACGCTGATGAAGCTGATGGAGGATGCGGCCAAGCATGAATCAGCTAAACGGGTCAAACAGATTGAGGATGAAGCCAAAGAGACCGCCGAAAAACGGGCTGTAAAAATAATTGCCCAGGCGGTTCAGCGTTACGCCGGTGACTATGCTACGGAACGGACGGTTTCGGTGGTGAATTTACCTGGTGATGATATGAAAGGCCGGATAATTGGTCGCGAAGGTCGTAATATTCGGGCCATTGAAGCGGCGACCGGGGTTGATCTGATTATTGATGATACCCCCGAAGCGGTTATTATTTCATCTTTTGATCCGGTTCGCCGGGCGGTGGCAAAACATGCGCTTGAACGCCTGATTACTGATGGCCGTATCCATCCGGCCCGGATTGAAGAGGTTGTTAATAAAGTTCAGGGCGAGATTGATCAGACGATCAAGGATGCCGGCGAAAAAGCGATCTTTGATCTCGGTATACATGGGATGAATCCTGAACTGGTTCGGATGATCGGGCGTTTGAAGTATCGCACCAGCTATACGCAGAATATCTATGAGCACTCTTTAGAGGTTGCCTTTATCTGTGGGATGATGGCGGATGAACTTAAACTTTCCAACAAAATGGCTCGCAGAGCCGGACTTCTCCATGATATTGGTAAAGCCATGGATCATGAAATTGAGGGCTCTCATGCGGTTATCGGAGCTGATTTTGCCCGGCGTCATGGTGAATCACCGGAGATTGTCCAGGCCATTGAGGCCCATCATGGTGATGTTGAGATCAAACACCCTCTTGATGTTTTGGTGCAGGCAGCCGATGCTCTTTCCGGAGCGCGTCCCGGAGCCCGTAAAGAGATGCTTGATGCCTACATCAAGCGTCTTGAGGCTCTTGAAGATATTGGTAACTCTTTTAAGGGGGTTGAGAAAACCTTTGCGATTCAGGCCGGTCGTGATGTTCGGGTGATGGTCAATCATGAGAATATCAGTGATGAAGATGCCGTGGTTCTGTCGCGTGACATTGCCGGTAAAATCGAGAAAGAGTTGACCTATCCCGGCCAGATTCGAGTGACCGTTATTCGTGAGACCAGAGCTTTCACAATGGCTAAATAAGTGATCAAGTTACTTTTTATTGGTGATATAATCGGTCGGCCCGGCCGGCGAGCGGTTGCGACGTTGTTGCCTGGTCTCAAAAGCGAACACGCTTTTGACTTGGTGATAGCTAACGGTGAAAATGCCGCCGGTGGATTCGGCCTGACGCCCAAGATTGCCGATGAGCTTTTCGGACTGGGTATAGATGTCATTACCTCTGGTAACCATATCTGGGATCAGAAGGAGATTGAAGGCTACCTGCGGCAGAATTATCGCCTTTTACGACCAGCAAATTATCCGGTCGATGATCTGGGCCAAGGTGCAATTGTGATTGAACTTGACCGGCGCCCACAGATTAAAGTCGGGATTGTTAACTTGGCCGGCCGGGTTTTTCTGGGGCCGGCTGATTGCCCTTTTCGGACAGGTCGTGATCAAGTGAATCGATTGCGATCGGAAACTCCGATAATTGTGGTCGATTTTCATGCCGAAGCCAGTTCTGAAAAAAATGCTCTGGCAACTTTTCTTGATGGGCATGTATCTTTGTTTGTGGGCACTCACACTCATGTGCAGACGGCCGATGAGAGAATCTTGCCGCGGGGTACCGCATATATAACCGATGTCGGCATGGTCGGCGGGCGTAACTCGGTGATTGGTATGAAACCTGACCGCGTGATCGAGAAATTTCTCAATGGTAAACCGCAACGCTACGAGGTCGAGAAGAAAGATATTTGGCTCTCGGCGGTTATTGCCGAGATCGACGAAGATAGCGGACAGGCGAGGTCATTGCAGCGTTTGCAAATTCCAGCTTAATCATGTATAAAAAAAGGAGAGTTTATAGACTCTCCTTTTTTATGTAAATGTAGAGAGTGAGGTTGACCTATGCGGGTAGGTGATTTACAGCAGATCATGCTGCAGACTGATACGGTAGGTAAAGTTCAACAACAAGGAGCACATGGAGCTGATGTTGAGCAAAGTAAACTGGCTTCTCAACAGCTGGCCAAAGATAAGGAGAAAGAGAGCCAGGTGCAATCCATGGAGGAGACCGATACGGTTCTGATCAAGGATCGTGAGTCGCGCCGAAACCATCAGGAACAAGCCGACAACGATGAACCTGAGGGCAAAACCGGTGATGAAGAAGGTTCGGGGAAGTCTGATTCGGCGATTCCGCTTCGAGCTGGGAAACATATAGATATTAGGGTGTAATTTTTGTTCATGTGTCCGCGATGAAGTTGCATTATCTAGCGGCAAACTTTGCTTCGCTCTCTTGAATGGGGTCACACCCCAAGAGTGCTTTCTCGTTACGCTCACAGCGAAGCCTGGGGTGTTTTGTGCCAGCAATGACCCCGCTCCCGGTATGAGGAGCTTTGTTCCGGTTTTTGTTCGTCGTTAATCTACTCTACCTTAACTTCTCAAGCCGGTTCTCTACTTTTTTGAGAGATTCTATTTTTCCGGCAGTTGTCAGTCGACTGTCGCCGGTAAGTTGCTCGGAGTGTTCCAGGGCCATTTCCGTGCTCGCTAAGATGTCTATAAAGAAGGTGTTGACCAGTTCACGGCACTCTTCGATGTGGTGGCGCAGGAAGGCATATTTGAGTTGTTCACGATAGTTTGTCAGCCAGCGAGGCAGCTCTTTTTGAGTTGCCTTTTTCAGTTGTTGAGCATACTCTTCACCAAGTGGCCGGCGGCGTCTGAAACGGACGATTTTTTTGCTTAAGAGTAGAACCAGGGACTGAATCTTGTCGACAATGGCAAAACGTTCTTCCGCTTCACTGCTTAAAGTAAATTCCGGTATTTCTCCGCCGATTTTAATTGGCAGGGCTAGATTTTCCTGACTGATACTCTTTTCTCCGGTAAAGTTTTCACAGATAATAAAAAGTGGAGCACAACCATTCAGGAGCTGCTCGTTGATTTCCGCATGCAGAGATTTCATAAAACTTAAGGTTTCGATAACCACTCTCTCTCTAAGTTGGGGTGGAATCGTGAGTTGGAAATGGTTGTCAATGATGTGAACCGGAGTTAAAGGGTTACGGCTCTTTTCCGGTAGGAGTTCCAGAGGAGGTTGATAACTGTCAATTATCCGACTCAAATAGTTGCTCAGGCTGTCTGCTCCCTTATCATTAAGCCAGACTCTGATTTTGCTGTAGCTCTGCTTTTCGGCATCGCTGCAGATTCCGTTAATGATGCGCTTGGCTTCTTTGAGGACGGCATCGACCTTGTGACGGTTGCTATGGTGTTGGTTCAAATCCGAGCTTAAAGCATCATCTTCTCCCGAGAGCCGGGCGAGTTGATTTTTAATCAGGCGCCGGGTGCCGTCGATAATCTGTTGCAGACGTTTCTCACTGTGTTGGAGCAGGGCTGTGGTCGCCTGGTTGCTTCCCAGATCAAACAAACGATCCAGGAAATCTTTCTCACCCTGCATGGAAACCGCAAGTTTTTCGCTCTCTTCCTGCCACCGTGCAAAACGTTGTTGGGAAGTTGGATTTAATTGCTTAATGATCTCCGGATCGGACCAGAAAAGAGCCAGAGCCGAAAAAGCATATAGCGGTTGGCTAAAGCCCAGTTCACTTAGTTCATCCGAGCAGCGTTTGATCATGCTTTTGAGTTCGTCCCTGTCTTGATGTTCATCCAGGTCGAGGTTGATGACAAAAAGCAGGCGTTCCTCCAACCCCAGTTCCCGCAGGTGTTCGAGCAACTGATAGTCAGCCTGGCGCAGGCCGATCCGGCTGCTGATAACGTAGATAAGGGCCGGGCTTTCACTGAGTTGCTGGACGATAATGCTTTGATGGCTCGGGTTGGGGGTGTCAAGGCCGGGCAGATCTCGTAAGGCCAGGTATGGGGGGAGTAGTTTAAGGGGGGCCTTGATGGTGATGCCGAGCAGGTAAGGAGACAACGTTTCATCCCGGATGAAGAGTCGATAGCGTTGGTCTTCGGAATCGCTGATGGTGAAATCTAATTGTTGGTTGTGGTAGTGTTCAGTAACCTTTTCCGCGCCATTAATAAGATTGCGTAAGAGACGATAGGACTCGTTGAAAATGCCGTGTCGGGTGAGTTGTTTGCCGTGGTGCTGATAATTGTTGAGAAGGCCGTCAATTTGCAAGCGATCATCAGGATTGAAAAGAGAGAGTTGGCGATCATCCAGGTCATCACTGAAGATCAGGTTGACGGCTTGTTTAAACATCTCACTGATGACGGTTTCCGGTTGTAATTCGATATGGGCGGAAAAGTTCTTGCCTGCACTTACAGTGGTCGGGAAACTGGTGGTGATGCCGGCCCCGGTCGGCAGCAGGTCAGCTCCGGCCAGGGTGTTGATGAGTGTGCTTTTGCCTGATTTAACCGGGCCTATGCAGGTGACGGGTAAGCTGAAACTTGAACGTAGCCCATTAAGAGTGGTCAGGGTCTGGCGCCAGCGCTGGAGATGGTTGTCACTTTGCGGCCAATCGGTTTCAAGCTCTGCAAGAATTATATCAAGGCTTTTTATACGGCAACTGAAGGTTTGTGCCGGTTCATTGTCGAGGTTGATTTCAGTCATGGTTTTAGATGTCAATTAAATTGAGCTGCTTGAAGATACGATGGCAAAGAAATATTATGGCATAATGCCGGCATTGATGCAAGATGTAAAATGTTTTGCAACAGATATCCGATAACTATTTTCTACTTGACAAAGAGGCTGGTTGTAATGTAGAAAACGCCGCTTGACTAAGTTGTTGCGGGCCCATAGCTCAGCTGGAAGAGCCACCGGCTCATAACCGGTAGGTCCCTGGTTCGAACCCAGGTGGGCCCATCATTCTCCTTGCAGAATATTTGGGAAGAGATGCCGATTGTCGGAAATTTGTCAGTCTATATATATGCCGATCGAGACTTCACCACTGAGGTTGAGTCGCAAGAGAACGGAACAAAAAAAGTGCACCCCAAGAAGGTGCACTTTTTTTGTGGTTGAGGTTTCCTCTTATGAACTCTGATCCCGGCGGAAATAGTCAGATTAATCACGGTACTTTGATTGATTATCTTAAGGCAAAAATCCCGTCCGGATTGAGTGAGTCCTGGGATAATTGTGGTTTGCAGGTCGGCAGCCGGCAGTGGCCGTTGCATGGGGTACTTTGCTGTCTTGATTTTTCCGATGCCGTGATTGCCGAAGCGCAAGCTGTCGGTGCCAACTTTATCTTCAGTCATCATCCGCTCTTTTTTAAACCCTTGAAGAGACTTGATCTGGATCTTTTTCCCGGAAACCTGCTCCAACAAGCTTTGAGCGCCGGTATTACTCTCTACAGCGCTCACACTAATTTGGATAGTGTTGCCGGAGGGGTTAATGATCATCTGGCCAAGTTGCTTGGTGTGACCGACAGCTTACCCCTTATTTCGCATTTTAGGGAACTCTATAAGTTGGTGACTTTTGTGCCGCCGGCTGAGGCTGATCAGGTCGGGGCCGCTCTCTTTGCCGCCGGGGCCGGATGTTTGGGCGAGGGTCGCTACAGCGAATGTTCTTTTCGTTCTTCAGGAGTCGGGAGCTTTCGTCCCGCCCCCGGATCAGCCCCCCGAGTCGGTGAGATCGGCCGAATGAATCTGGTCGATGAGATTCGTCTTGAGACCGTGCTCGATAAGAATCTGTTGGCGAGTGTCTTGAAGGGGTTGCGGCAGGCGCATCCTTATGAGGTTCCGGCCTATGATCTCTATCCTATGCAACTTCCCGATGAGGCCTGTGGTCCCGGCCGTATTGGTGAACTGGAAGACAATATGATCCTGGCGGAATTTGCTGATCTCGTTAAATTTCGGCTTGGAACTACTTCCCTGCGCTTGATTGGTGGTGACCCGGAGCGCAAGGTGAAGAAGATAGCCCTTTGTGGAGGCAGTGGTTTTTCGTTTTATAAACAGGCACAAGCGGCCGGAGCCGATCTCTTTATTACTGGAGATATTAAATATCACGAGGCCCGGGAGGTTGTTGATCAGGGTGGAATTCCGATTCTTGACGCTGGCCATTTTGCCACGGAAAGGCCGGTTTTGGAAGGTTGTGCGGCCTGGTGCCGTGAATTTTTATCAGATTATAGCGCACCGGTAGCGGTTGCTATTTCTCACTCTGAGCGGGAGCCCTGGGTAGTTTTGTAAAATCATTTGTAACTATTGATATAAGTAAAGAATCAGATTTAACAGGAGGAAAGACGTTGGAAAAACAGATGCAGCTGCTCTGGGAGCTACAAGAAATTGATGGTGGACTCGACCTGATTCGTGACACTCAGGAGGGTTTTGCTCCTAAACTTGACAACATAAAAGAGGATATTGATCTGCTGGGTGGTGCCGGACAGGAGTATCAACAGGAACTGGCGGCGAAAGAAGTAGAGCGTCGAGATCTTCGTGATGTGGTTGAACGACTTAAAGGTTTGATTTCGCAGTCAAAGGAAAAAATTGCTCAAGTCTCTAATAATAAAGAGTATTTCGCGGTATTAAAAGAGCTTGAACATAATCAGAAACTGGTTGAAAAGCAAGAAGTTGAGCTTGTCGGATTGATTGAAGAGATTGATTCTATCAAAGAGCAGATTGTTGATAATGAGAAAGAGCTGGCGACAAAGTATGATGAGATGGCTCAGGAAGAGAAGCTGATAGCGGAAAAAATTGCGGCTCTTGAAAAGAAGATCAAATCCGGAGGTAAAGGCCGGCAAGCCAAGGCCAAAGAGATTGATGATCTCTTTTTGCGACGTTATCAGCGTATTCGTCGGCGTTTTAATGATGCCGTGGTTCTAGCTGAAAATGGAACTTGTCGAGGTTGTAATGTTAAACTCCCTCCACAGGTCTATATCGACCTGCTGAAAGCTCAGGAGTTGATGAACTGTCCTAACTGTCAACGTATCATGGTTCATCGTGATGGGGATGACAGTAAGAAAAAGAAAAAGTAAAAATATTAACTGTAGACTAAGAAGCAGGCCTGAGCAGGCTGGATGATCGCTGGTGTCTCTTCCTTTAAGTATAGGAGTGATACGGGAGGAAAGTCCGAACACCGCAGAGCAGGATGCTTCATAACGAGAAGTCCTGGTGACAGGCAGGCAAGTGCCACAGAAAATAGACCGCCTTTAAACTTTTAAGCTTAAGGGTAAGGGTGAAACGGTGAGGTAAGAGCTCACCAGTATCGATGGTGACATCGGTAGCTTGGTAAACCCCATCCGGTGCAAGGCCAAATAGGCTTCGTTTTCTCATGAGATTGAGGCGGCTCGTCTTAAGTAACCAGCTGGTAACAGCGGGTTCGGCGGAGCGGGTAGGCTGCTTGAGGTTGCGGGCAACCGTAATCCTAGATGAATGGTCATCACTTTCGCTAGGCAACTGATGGAAGTACAGAATTCGGCTTATAGGCCTGCTCGGGTCTGCTTTTTAGTCTACAACCTCCAGGTAAAACGCTGACAACTGACAACTGGATTAATCTGGATTAATATGGATATTGCAACTTTTGTCGGGATCCTGGCTGGTTTTTCCCTGATTTTCAGCGCCATCTTTCAAGGTGGTTCACTGCTACTTTTCGTCAACCTCCCAGGCATGATGGTGGTGGTTGGCGGCACTCTCTCCGCAACCCTTTTTAACTTTCCTTTTGGTGATATTGCTACCGCTTTTAAAGCGATGATGATCGTTTTTATCGATAAGGAGGAAAAACCTGAAGACGTTGTTAAGGTAATGATTCGGTTGGCTGAGGTGTGTCGTAAAAAAGGGATTATGGCGCTTCAGGACGTACGCAGTAATAATCAGGTTTTGCGAAAAGCCTGTCAGATGATTGCTGATGGAGCTGAACGTGAAATGATTGCCAATACCCTGGTCATTGAGATTGATGCCTTAAGGGCTCGGCACTATATTCCTCAGGAAATTTTTCGCAAGATGGGTAATATCTCGCCCGCCTTCGGCATGCTTGGTACTTTGATCGGTCTGGTGCAGATGCTTAGTAACCTGGAAAATCCTGAGACCATTGGTCCGGCAATGGCGGTGGCCCTCTTAACAACTTTTTACGGATCGTTGATGGCGACCATGTTTTTTTTGCCGCTCTCCGGTAAACTTAAAGCAAGAACCGCCCGTGAAGTGTTGATCTTAGAGATTATTTTTGAGGGGGCCCGCTCGATTTTAGAGTCCAACAACCCTCTGATGGTTTATGAAAAACTATCCTCTTTTCTGCCGCCGAGAACCCGCCAGGAGGTTGAAGAGGAGATCTTCAAACGTAGTTCTGCAGCAGATAAAGCAGAGTAGGCAGCTATGGAAAAGCCGGGGCGCGGACATTATTCAGAACCTGAAACTGAGGGTGAGAGTGAATGGTTGGCAACTTTTGCTGATCTGAGTACGCTGTTACTCTGTTTCTTTGTTTTGCTCTTTTCAATCAGTAGTATAGATAATAAAAAGTTTCGCTCCATTATGAGTGAAGTTCGCGTCAGTCTCGGTAATGCTGTACCGATGACAGCCCTTGAGCATGAAGAGGTCAAGGAGGGGGGGGACGCGGTTATCAACCTGCTCTCCAAACAGAAGACGGTGGCGACTGAGCTGGAGGATATCATCAATGATGAAAAACTGAGCAGTTCAACCGTTGTCGATATGGGCGATGAAGGGGCTCTGCTCAGGATTGGTGGTAAGGTGATGTTTGAGAGCGGTTCTGTCGAAATCAATCCTCGAGTTTTTTCCGCTCTTGACAAGATAATTATTATGGCCTTAAAATATCCTGAGTACCATATAGATATCAAAGGGCATACCGATAATATTCCGATAAGTGTAGGAAAGTTTTTATCAAATTGGGAGCTTTCGGCTTTAAGGGCAACGACGGTGTTGCGTTACTTCCTTGATAATGGGCTCGGGGCGGAGCGGTTGACGGCTACTGGTTATGCTGACACCCAGCCTTTAGTTTCCAACCTGACCTCTGAAAACCGGGCTCGTAACCGACGGGTCGAGTTCCTTTTTAAAAAAGTGGTAAAGAAAGGCAATGATCAAGGTTGATTTAGATAATCTTATGGGTGGTGATCGGCGTCAATTTCACCGGGTCGCACCTTCAGTCGAAGAGCCGATTGTTCTTAAGGTTGCAGGTGGGTCTTTTCCTCTCATTGAAATTAGTGGTGGGGGGTGTCGTTTGCCGATTGCGGCTCACCCTCGGTTCTCTGAAACTGACTTTATGGAGTTGTGTCTGCCCGGCCGGAGTGCCGCTATCATGGTGCGATTGCGGCCGGTGGCTATGGATGAGAAGGCTTTTGGGGTGGAGTTTGTTGGTCTTGAGGAAACTCTACGTGAAGAGATTTGTACTTATGTGCGGGCTCGTGAAATTGAACTTGTCCGTCGTTTCCGGGCTCAAGGCGGTGTTACCTGTTAGTCGCTAACTATCCGCTTCGATTAATTCCGCTTCAATCCCGTTGTTACTCTTAATTGCTTCTTTTGCCAGTTTCCGGCCGAAAGCAAACGCTTCCGCATTCAGTTTTTCGGTGCCGTCCGGCACCCGGGCGTTGATCGCCGCCTGCAAAGCTTGGGCTGAGACCACCTTGGTCGCTTCACAAATAACCCCCAACGCAACTATATTACTGAAAAGTTCCTTGCCGAATTTCTCCCGGGTACGTGAGGAGATGGGAATGGCCAGGGCGCTGCTTGTCGGAATCTGGTTTACATAGGTTGTATCAACGATAAAGATGCCCCCTGTTTTCAGGTCAAAGGAGTATTGATCGCTGGCTTTCTGACTCATCGCCAGAAGAATGTCGACCCATGTCGCTTTGGGGAAATAAATCGGCCCATCGGCAATGATGATTTCGGCCCGGCTGGCCCCGCCCCGCGCTTCAGGTCCGTATGATTGGCTCTGAACGACATTTTTATTGTCTAAAATTGCGGCTTCGGCCAGAATGATGCCGGCGGTGATCAGCCCCTGACCACCGCTGCCCGCTAGTCTTATTTCAGTTTTAGTCTGTTTCACTTAGGTTTCCCCTTGCTTTGATCCTGTGCCTGCTCAATAATAGAGTCGTACTGTTCGCAGAATTCCGGTAAATCCTTTTCAATGAGAACGCCGGTTATAAT
Source organism: Deltaproteobacteria bacterium (assembly GCA_030595135.1). Classification (GTDB taxonomy): domain Bacteria; phylum Desulfobacterota; class Anaeroferrophillalia; order Anaeroferrophillales; family Tharpellaceae; genus Tharpella. The sequence continues at coordinate 16,946 of JAUVDU010000001.1, forward strand.
CCGTCCTTCAAGTTCCTTGGGGCTCATTTTGTCGGCCCGACTTTTATCAATAGCGATCTCTTTTTGCCATTTCAACATCTCTACGGCACTGCCTTTGCGGTTGAGACGTCCATAGGTGGTCGGGCAGTGAGTGATGACCTCGACTACTGAAAAACCCTTGTGCAGAATCGCTTTTTTGATGATATTCTGCATTTGCAGGGTGTGGTAGCTGGTCGTGCGGCCGACAAATGTGGCTCCAGCCGCTTCTACCAGAGCCGAGATATTGAATGGTCTTTCGATGTTGCCGAGTTTACAGGTGGAGGCTTTGTCGCCATGCGGCGTGGTCGGACTGTACTGACCTCCGGTCATACCGTAGATATAGTTGTTGAAGATAATCGTGGTGATGTCGATGTTGCGGCGGCAGGCATGAATCAGATGGTTGCCGCCGATGGCTGTCGCGTCACCGTCACCGGTGGCAACTATTACATTGAGCTCCGGGCGGGACAGTTTGAGGCCGGTGGCAAAGGGCAGGGCTCGCCCATGCGTGGTGTGCAGGGTGTTGAAATCGACATAGACCGGAGCCCGCCCGGTACAGCCGATGCCTGAGACGAAAGCGATATCATTTTTGTCGATTGCCAGAGTGTCGATCGCTCGCAGCATATTCCCTAAGATGATGCCGATGCCGCAACCCGGGCACCAGATATGGGGAAATTTCTTGCTGTGGCGAAAATATTTGTTGACCAGTTGACTGTTGCTGATCATCGCACCATTCCTTTAACTGTTTTAACAATTTCATTCGGGGCAATGATGGTACCGTTGACCCGGTTAAGTTTCTCGATTACCGCCTTACCGGCGTTGACCCGCAGAACTTCGCGATAAATCTGGCCCATATTGAGCTCCGGTACGAGAATGGTTTTGAGTTGCGGTAAGAAACGTTCCAGAGCGAAACGGGGAAAAGGCCAGAGTGTGCCGAGTTTGATCATGCCGACTTTAATGCCGGATTCTCGCAACTACTCTAACGCGGAGCGGGCCGAGAGAACCATGCTGCCATAGGCAACGATGGCGTGTTCGGCATCCTCCATAAACTCGTAGTCAACCAGACAGATTTCACGAAAACCGCGCTCGATTTTGGCAAAGAGACCGCGAATGTTGTCGCGGGCTTCATTGGGGTTGGCCGTGGGAAAGCCCTTGGCATCATGCACCAGGCCGGTTACGTGAT
>JAUVDU010000088.1 GCA_030595135.1 Deltaproteobacteria bacterium
TTAACCGGGGTGCCGCCGACGCCGCCAGAGACCCTTAAAAAAGCACGCGATATCGGTCTTGCCGCCGGTCTGCACTACGTTTTTGAAGGCAATCGTCCCGGCGTCGGCGGGGAGAATACTGACTGTCATCACTGTGGTGAACTCTTGATTGAACGTTATGGTTTTAAGGTCGTTAATAATAAAATTTCCGCTAAACGCTGCCCGGTTTGCCAAACCGAAGTAGCCGGGATTTTTTGATGTAAATATTCGGTTTTAATCCGGTCTGAGGTTGTTTTCTCCGCTCTTTAGTCTCCAGCCTGGTCATTTCAAGGGGTTATGGCCGGGGGAAGGCGGCCCCCTCCCTGTTCTGGTGCTCCCTACGGTCGCTCCAGCCAGGGGCTCCCCCAACCATAACCCCATGAAATGACGAAGGCCTCTCGACAGGCGCTCCAAAAACAATCCCAGACCTCTCACATTCACCAATATCGAAGTCGAATAGTTACTATCTTTTTATACTTTAAAAATCAAGGAGCCAAGAGTGTTTTTTAAATTGGGGTCATCCATTAAAAGCTCGGCACCATCACAATCGAACAAATTATTTCCCGTAGTCTGCAATGAGTTGGCCCGCCATTGCCGGTGTAATATTAAGTTTATGCGCGATTTCGCTCCAGCTCTGCCCCTCATCTTTGACCTGTTTAACCAACTCTTCCGGTTTTACCTGTTTATAGCGCACCAGGAGAAAAAAGAGGGCCATCTCTTTTTCATTAAAACCGAGAAGTTTAAGTTTTTCGATCTCTTTTTCCGGGACGTCATAAAAATCGGCAATCATGGAGTCGGCGACTTTTTGCCCGAGGTCATTAACCGGCTTACCGGATTTGATCATGGTTAACAATGGGTTGTCTTTGATTTCTGAGAGGGTTTTAGATTGAGCCATAATCTCTTGCCAGGAATAATCTTGTTTGCGAAGGTTAAGGAGTTGTTGGTGATCAATGCCGAAATCATGGCCGAGTTTTAAAGCGATCAAGAGATCATTTTGATGAACGCCGCCCTTCATTTTAAGCATGATAATCTGCTTTTTAGAGATATCGAAGAGGTTGGCCGTAAGAGAGTTGAAACTGGTTGCCAGGATATAGTCATCAGCGACAAATTTAGCCTCAGGGTCATAGCTTCGTTGTCTGAAACAGTGGCAGCCGGTTACCGTTTCGGCGCCTGTTGGTTCAGATATAATTATGGAAGCTAACAGCAGAAGCGGAAATATGACAAAAAACTTGGTGGTAGTTTTTGTTTCGGACATGATTAAGCCTGTAGACTGAGTGGGTTGATATTGGTTGTTGGTTAAACGAAGAGGGGGCAGAACCCGATGGATAAAGATAGGTTTGTAGTAGCACAAGAATAAATATAAATCGTTGACTTGAGTCAAAAATCGCATATCCGGCAGCCGGTTTTTCACGCAATCAATTTCTCGGGCTATAACATTTAATCGCAAGATTGACGACCCTGATTTTCAATGGTATAAATGTCCTGTAACTATTCAGCTGACTCGGGTTTCCGCTCGGGTGGTTGGTTACTATTCGGTACTGATGTTGGTGTTAGTTGCCTTTTTCCGAAAATTGCCTATTTCTTCATCAGCATCCCGATCCGGTAATGGCCTCCGACGTAATTACGATCGGTGGTTTGTTTGCTTAGAATCTAAGGAGAAGTAAATGAAAAAGCTGTTCACAATTGCAATTTTAGGCCTGATCATCTCTGTGCCCGCCTGGGCAGAACAAGTTTACACCAACTCATCACTCAGAAAATATGATACCTACAGAAGCCCCCGTAGCCCGGTTAAAGCGGAAAATGATGTTTCTGAAAGAACGACAAACACCACCACCTCTACTGATACCGATGAAAATGCTGAGACCCGGGGAGAGATTATAATTGCCAGCCAACAGATGAGCTGGACAAACAGCAACGACGGTGGCACCGACACAAACTATGCATGGCAGGTGCAACTTACCAGCACCTTTGCCGTAAGCAAACAGGCTGACATCGAATTTAACCTGCTCGACAATGAAGGTGCTGTTCTCAGTGTTGCTAAAGGGGGTGGTACTATCGGCACTGATAAAACCGAAACATTCAGCGGCACCGGAATGATCGATCCGCAACTTGCTCCACAAGTGGTACGTACATCGGTAAGATTGACGGCGAAGTGATTTGAATGGTTTCCGGCCATGAGGAGCTCTTGGAGTAAAAATTCTTGAGTCTGTGCCTCCTTGTAGTAGCAATGGCCTCGCCGCCTGGCGGAAGTTTTGTGAAATGGGTGATTTTTTATCAATTTGCCCATTTTCGGGGGTTAGCATCAACGGTGATCGACATCATATTCAAAATAGGCATCGTTTTTGCGACAGTGCTCGAAGAAGTTTTTGAAGCAGGCATTGTTTTTAAGTTGATTTTCGGTTTGAGCAATTGCTTCAAAGAAGATTTTACTGCCGACGACAATCAGCTTTTTTCGGGCTCGGGTGATGGCGACATTGAAGCGGTTGGGGTTATTTAAGAATTCCCGGAGTACCAGATCCGGGTCGGAGCTGGTAAAACCGAAAATAATCACATCCCGCTCGGCTCCTTGCAGGCGTTCAACCGTATCAATTACGGGGAGGCCTGCGGTTTCTCCTAAAAGTTTGCGTAAACAGCTGGTAATGGTATTGTTTTGGGCTCGGTGGGGAGAGATAATTGCAAGTTGTTCATGTTTTATGCCATAATTATGCAATAGACGGTGGGCTAAATGTGAGATCAAGGTGGCTTCAAGAGGTGATTCCTGATTACAGTTTAAGTGTTTTGCTCCGACCAGAACTATCGGTCTTTGGGGGTCGATAATGGGATCAAGCAGCTCATTGCCGAGTATGCCGGCAAGGGCTAACCGGCTGTGAGCGTTTCCGGTGGCCGGGTGCAGGCGACCCTGGTACCAGGTCTGGCTGGGAAACCGGCAAATAGCCTGATTCATCCGGTAGGTTACATTTAACTCCCGGTTGTGCTCAGGATAATGTTGCAGGAGAAAATCCAGTATGGAACTGCGGATTTTGGCGTCGTTTTCAGCGTTGGTTGCGGTCTTCTCCGCCGCCGTATTTGCTTGATCGTCTTTGAAAATTGACGAACGAATGATCGGCGGTAACTGTTTAACATCTCCCAGAAAAAGAAAGTTGCCTTTGCCGTAGACCAGGCTCAATAGAGCCTGAGGTATCAACATCTGCGACGCTTCATCAAAGATCACCCAGTCAAAGGGTTTGCCGGAGTTGTTACGGATTACACGACTCGATTTTGTCATCAAGTCGTGTAATCCGTAACCGGTTGCCCCAATTATCAGGTAGGGAGAATTGAAAACCTCTTTTGCGTTGGTTAATGGTTCGACCTGCATATCCTGGTTTTCCGGGTCGAATTTTGCACCATCCCAGCGTCCCCATTTAACGCAGTGGACGGGGAAATCCGGTAAATTGTAACTGTTTACAATATTGACCACTTTGTTTAAAACCTGATCAATGGCTTGATGGGTTAAGGCACTTACGGCAATGCGCAAACCTCTGCCGGTGCTTTGCGCCAGGCGGATTAAGGCAATTAAAATCCAACCTGAAAGATTGGTTTTGCCGGTTCCGGGAGGGCCACTGATAAGGCTTAAATCATATCGGAAAGGTAGAGTTAAAGCCTCTTGCTGAGATCGGTTTAAAGAGGCCGGAGCGGCTTCGGATAAAAGCCAGTTCGAGAGCCAGAGTTGCTGGTCGGACGGCTGTTTGCCCTTTAATTCCCCGGCGAGAAGATTGATGACCGGTTGCTGGTCGGAATCTGAAAAACAGCTCTGTACAACCCCAAGAAGTTTGTCCGAATGAAAATCCTGGGCCTCCTCTTCCAGGGAATATGAGATGGCTTTGGATAAAGATGGGGTGCGGCGCTGGCGAAAAGAGAGTGCTGTCTGGCCCTCTTTTACATCATAGTGGCTTATGATAACCGGGAGGCCGCTTTGTAAGTCGGTTGCTCCGATGGGCACCAGTTTGAGAAAATCCCCCTGCCGAAATTTAGCCATCCCGTTCGCTCCTTCAACCAGGTTAAAGAGAAAGAGAAAACGTCCTTCGTCATCAAGGGTGGTTCCGGTGAAGTTAAGCGGCCCCAAAGCGCGAAAACGGGCCATTCGCTCAGCCAGCGGCAGCTCGGCCAAATTTTTCAGATCTTTCTCCTGGTGCAACTTCTCGGCTTCGATAAATTTCCGACAAACCGGAGCCCAGCCAAAGTCATTTTGCGGGATAATTTGCCAACTTTCTTTATGCCACTCGCTCTCCAGGTTTTTTGTCAGCCATTGACCAAGTTTCATGATGAATTGGCAGGTGGTGCTCAGATGATGTTTTAACCTCTGACGCTGGTCGTCGGGGTCATCATTTTGTGGACTGGCAGTGAGTTCTTGAGGCAAACAATCGCCGTGGATGAGGCTTGCCGGGGTCGCAAATGTGTTTTCATCCATCAGTCCTAATATTCGATTTAAGGCAAAAAGGGTTATGGTTCCCGGCAGCGGTAGGTGAAAATGGTTGGTCAGCAGTTGACTCAAATCAGTATAATGACAATTGGGGGCAACTGAATCGGGACGAAAAAGAGCCTGCATTAGTTGGTCGTCCATCGTCTCGGCCCAAGCTGAAAGGTCTTGGCGGATTCCCGCTCCGTAGAGAAAAATATGCGGCCCCCGGCTATTTTGGGTGGTGCTGTGCCACCGTTCCTGTAATTTGTTTGAGAACTCGCGCCAGATTTGCGCACGTTCCGTAGGTGTGGCAGCCAGCCAAATTTTTGTCTCTTCCTCGACGCCGCGATTTTTAATGGTCAAACCCAAACCTCGGGGTAGTCCGGAAACCGGGTCATTGAACAGATGCACGACAAACGTGGTCGAAATATTGCTCGGAAATAGGTCGGTTTGCTCTTTATAAAGGATGATTTTATTGAGCGATAGAGCTTTAATCGCCCCTTCAAGATGATCTTTTTGCCCGGAACTAAAGCTGGTTGCGGCCGACAAATTAGTCTCAATTTCAATTTCAGTTTCAGCATCAGCTTCAGTTCCGGGCCTCCGGTTAAAAATCCGGAGACCGAGGGAGCGCAATTTTTGTAAATTTCCGGAGCTTAATCGAGGGATAAGTTGCAACTCCTTTTCAGTCAAAACCTGTTCATAACAAAACTCAAAACAGGAACAGTTCAGACAGTGCTGTTTTAGCTGCCAGGAAACTTTTTCCGGAGAAATTGCAAGGGAGGAATGAAAATTTTTCCAGATTGCGGGGAAAGTGTCGAGATAGGGTTGCAGAGCAAAATCATGCCGCCTACCGAGTTTGTCCGAGCCGGTTTCCGGTGAAGGGGTTATTAAAAAACCTCTTTCGGCCACTTTGAATCGGGAAAATCGGGGGTCGTCGGCAAGCAAACGCTCAAGCAAAAAGGCGTAAAATGCTACCTGCCACTTCTGATCATAGCGGGGCCGGAGAGTGCTTTTAATATCTCCGATCTGAAGATAGATTTTTGCTGTTTTCGCGGTTGACCCCGGTGTCATATCGGGTGTTACCGGTGTTTCAGCAATGACTTGAATTAAATCAGGAATACCGATTCCGGGCAAAAATATCTCATTGTCGTCGGACTGGTTAAAAAATTGTCCCGGCAGTGATAAAATATTATCAACCAGCAAAACCGGCTGATACAGATAGCGTGAGGTGGTAATATTCGCTTGGCTTATTTGTTGTAAACAATCAATTGTTTCGGCGAAACGATCTTTTAGCCATCGGCTCTTGCCCGATTCATCATCTGCTGTGATGGCGCAAATCTTATTTTGGAATTTGAGGTGGGATATGATCTCCGCTTCAAATTGCCGCCCTCGCGCTAAGCGCTGGGCGGTTAGTTCATGATCTCGATCAGATCGCTCACCGCGCGGCTGATCTGGTTCGGGCAGAAATTTGCAGCAGAACCGGCGGCGGCATTGTTGATAGCGGAAATACTCACCAATCATAGTTCCGGTTAGAGCCCGGATTTGATATTGCGGGTTTTTACCTGATGAGAGGGTTGACGAGGAGCTATTTTTGCGGCGATTTTTCTCCCAATCCAGCAACGGTTCAACTTGGTTCGGGAGATCAATTAACCGTACCCTCTTTTTTGCGCTTTGGGGCTGCTGGTCAAGATTTGCCGGGTCACCGGCAACGATTTCGGATGAACAATCCCGGCAGCGGTTGAAAAAATCGATTACCCGATAATCCCGTATAAAACTATTAAGTTCTTGTAAAATCAGCGAGTTCGGCAGTGTAGTACAAAATGCGTTAAGCGGGAACAGCGATCGCATTACTTTGAAATGACGCTTAAGCCATTGACTAAAGTCTTCGTCGGTCAGGGGCAGGTGAAGTTTTTCAAATTTAATTTGATGGGAACAGAAGATGCCGATCTCATCGGAGACGACGCTGAGATTCTCTATCTTTTCGGTATAAAATTCCCTGATACTCCAGGCCAGAATCAGGTTGCCGATGGAGCCGATAAAGGTTCGGTAATAATATGTGCCACTCTCTTCACGCACGACCTCAATATCGTTATCCAGCCGTACCGCCCTTTTATCCGCCGCCAACTCCTGGCGCAAAAGTTTACGGGTTCGGGAGAAGAGTCCGAGATCAGCCTGACGTTCTTCGTCGGGAGAGGATTTTAAAACTATACGAATGGCTTGCGCCACTTCGTAAGAGACTTGACCTCCCAGCCCCAGCCAGGAGAGTTCCTTGGCCTCTTGACCTTGAGTTGGATCAGCCCTTACCTTTTTACATTCACCCTCATCAATTGATAGAATGCGTAAGCGCCGTCCGGCTAGGAGAACACAATCACCCGGCTCAAATT
>JAUVDU010000104.1 GCA_030595135.1 Deltaproteobacteria bacterium
ATTCAACCTCATCCGTAGGTGACGCCCGGTTGCATCTGGTTGCAGCCGGCTAAATTGCAGGCTCTACATTTTGAGTTGTGTTGTCAGGCGCAGAATCTCCTCATATTCCTTGAATTCGTCCAGCATTAAATCGTAGTCGCAGAGAGAATTACAGTACTCATCCTCATACCATAAGCTGATTTCACTGCCCTGGTCACCGACTAAACCAAAATTTTCAATGTGAGTAAGGTCGATGATCCAACCGTGCAGGCGATTTTTGTCACTTTCATTGCTACAGCCCAGTTGATTGGTTTTTGGTAGACGATCGAGCTCGCGCAGGAGAATTTTTTTCATCAGGCGGATATTTTCAATTGTTTTCATGGTAATTTTATCCTGTTAAAATGTTTTATAGAAGGTAACTTTTCAGCGAACCCGCAAATTCAGGGGACACAATCCCGATTTTCTTAGGAAAATCAGGTTATGTCCCCAGAATTTACTGAATTATATCCATATTCTGTGCTTTTTGGCTTGCGCTGAATAGTTATTATAGAAGGTTGAATTTTTTCATTCTGTAGCGCAAGGTGTCTCGGCTGAATTGCAGGTAGCGGGCGGCTTTGGTTTGGTTGCCGGCGTGTTTGTCGAGGGCTTGCAGGATGATACTCTTTTCGATCTCGTCAAAGGAGATGCCATCTTCCGGCAGGGTGATTTGCAGTTCGTTGGCGCTGTTAGATGGGACTGATGGATGTCTGTTGTTGTCGGGCACCTTTTTGTCTTCAGAGAGCATCGTTGTTTTGAGTGTGTCGGAGTCTGTTTTCTGATCGATAATAATGTTAAGGTTGTCGGGGCCCAGAAAACGGTTCTCTTCAAGGATGGTCGCTCTTTCGATTGAGTTGCGTAGTTCCCGTACATTGCCGGGCCAGCTATATGATCTCATAAGCTCGATGGCTGCCGGGCTGATATCTTCAAGATTGCGGTTGTACTCTTTGTTAAAAAGTTCAAAAAAATATTTGGCCAGAAAGGGGATGTCGGCTTTGCGATCTCTTAATGGTGGAATGTTGATAGCCATGACATTGAGGCGGTAATAGAGGTCAGCTCTGAACTTGCCATTCTCTACCATCTCTTTTAAACCCCGGTTGGTCGCTGCAATAATCCTTACATTGACATCTATATCATGATCCCCGCCGAGTCGCCGGTAGCGCTTATTCTCAATTACCTTGAGAATTTTGCCTTGCATTGACAGTGGCATGTCACCGATTTCGTCTAGAAAAACGGAGCCTCCGTCAGCTAGTTCAAAAATTCCTTTATGGCGCTTTCCTGCGTCAGTATAGGCCCCTTTTTCATGGCCGAAAAGTTCATTCTCCAACAAGTTGTCGGGGATTGCGGCGCAGTTGATCTCAAAAAACGGGGCCTTTGAGCGGCGGCTGTAGAGGTGCACGGCTTTAGCTGCCAATTCCTTGCCGGTTCCGCTTTCTCCCTGGATTAAAACTGTTTTGTCATTGGTTTCAGCGCATCGTTTTATGATCTTGAAGACATCAATCATCTCCGGGCTGTTACCGAGCAGGCGGTCTTCATCGATTTGCTGGTCTATCGAATGACTGAATTGTCCGACCTGTTCTTTAAGTCGCTTTTTTTCGAAGGCTTGCTCGATAACATGTTTGACCGACTCAAGGTTAAAGGGTTTGCCGATATAATCTTCAGCTCCTAACTTGAAAGCTTCAACCGTTGAGCCGACATCGGCGTATGCGGTGATCATGATGATGATGAGATCTTCATCTTCGCTTTTGAAACGCTCAAGTAGTTCAAGTCCGTTGGCATCGGGAAGGCGGATGTCAAGTAAAACCATTTGTGGTTTGAACGTGGATATTTTGGTTTGAGCTTCAGCCCCGGATTCGGCAGTATCGACCGTGTATCCGTTTCTGATCAAAGGTTGTGAGAGTGACCAGCGAATCAGGTGTTCATCATCAACGATAAGAATTCTTTCTTTGCTCATGGTAGACCTTGCTCACGGTAATCCTTTGGGGTGTGGAAGCGGATTTTGTTTTGTAGCAAAGCAAAATCCATGCAACTGTTATTCATTTGTGGTTCTGCATATGAAATGGTTGCTCTGGGTTGTCATATAGCGCACTTATTGTGTCATATGGCTTTTTTTGACGGATATTGACGCTGTGGTTATGGGTTTTGAATACCTGTTTAATGTTCTCATAAAGAGCGGCTGTCATCTCTTTCTTGGTGCAAGAGATTTATTTTTTGACGGTATGATCATTGCGTTATTTGGACTTAAAAAATTGTTCTGTTTGCTGGTGGGTGACTATGGGTTATGTATTTGATATCTCCGAGGTGAGGGATGGGTCTGGATTGAATGGTGTTGTTCAGGACTCTATCGATAAGCAACTGGTTTATCTCCAAAGAGAAGTAGAAGATCTTCGTCGGGAGAAAGAGTATTTTGCGAGTGTGATTAGAAACTTTCGCAATGGTCTGCTGACTACCGACAATGAACTTAAAATTGTTCATTTTAATCGTACGGTTGAGCGCCTTTTGGGCTATAGCCCGGATGAATTGCGCCGGATGAAACTGCACCAGTTAATTGAGACCGAAGAGAAAACCGTTTTAAATATTCTCAAGCAGGGTGGGCGTTGTGTTGATCCCAAAACCGGCGAGATGGGTGAGTTCAATTTCATTACAAAAACTGGAAATAGCTTTCCGGTAGAGGCCTGTTTTTCCGTGATTACGGCCCTTGATGGTTCGATTTGTGGAATGACTTGTACGTTTCGTGATGTGACTCAGAAGAAGAAGGTCGAGAAGGCCATGGCTCGTATGGCTCGGCTCGCCTCTCTTGGTGAGCTGGCTTCGGGGATGGCTCATGAAATCAAAAACCCCCTGGCCTGTATTGCCGGGGTTCTCCAGAATTTGCAGTTTTCTGATAGCGATGATTTGAGTAGTGAAAATGCGTCTGCTTTGATGGTTCCGGAACTTCTTTCTCAAGTTGAAAAAATAGATGTAATTCTAAATGGGTTACTTCATTTTGCGAAGCCGGGGCTAGCTGAAATGGCTCCGTTACGAGTTCGTAAGATTATTGATACGACAATTGTTCTGGTTGATCGTTATCTACAGGAAAAAGAGATTGAACTTCGACTTGAGTATGGGGACGTTGATCCGTTGATCAAGGGAGACGAGCAGCTCTTGCAGCAAGTTTTTTTGAATATTTTTATGAACGCTTGCGAGGCTCTTGCCGCAGTTGATCGGAAACGTATTCTGGAGGTTACTGTTGTTTTTCAAGAAAACATTAATCCGGAGGCGGTTAAGGGAGAGGCTGAGGCTTATGGGGTTGTCGAGATTGAGATTAAAGACAATGGCGAAGGGATTGAAAAGACTTTTCTGGATTCAATTTTTAACCCTTTTGTGACAACCAAATTCAAAGGTACCGGTTTAGGTTTGGCGACTTCCCACCGAATCATGGAACAGCACGACGGCACAATCACGGTTGTCAGTTGTCCGCATAAAGGTACAACCTTTAAACTGACTCTGCCGGTCTTTTATTCGACTTAAATTTTGAACCTGTTGACGTGGGTGGTTTGCTTGCTATGACGGTTAAGAAAAAGATAATCGTAACTGTTTTTATTATTATATTTATTTCACTGAGCTTTAATTTGTTGATGGCTTGTTTTTATGTTCTGCCTGAGCTTGAAACCTTAGAGCTTGATGAGGGCGGGAAAGATCTTGAAAGAGCGGTTATGGCAATCAATCGTGAGCTCGAACATTTGAGCCTGTTTTGTTACGATTGGGCCGAGTGGGATGATAGCTATCGTTTTGTCAAAGATAATAATCAAGAGTTTGTTGAATCCAACCTTGGAGAAAATACTTTTCTCCATAATCGTTTGGCTCTGCTTTTCTTTATTGACCGGAATGGGCGGATGGTTTGGGGGCGTTGTTATAGTGAGGAACTTGAGGAATTTATCTTAATTGGAGAGTTTGCTGATCAAAAATGGCCCTCAAGTCATCCTCTTTTGCAGCATCGTCACAATGATAGTTTTATCAAAGGTTATTTGAAAACTGTTGAGGGCCCAATGATGCTGGTCGCACGACCCATTGTACCGAGTGACGGGGCTGGGGAGATTCGTGGTACTCTGGTGATGGGACGTCTGCTTTGTGATAAGTGCGTTGAGATGATGCGGGAGAGAACCCAAGTCGATATGGAGGTCTGGACCATAGATTGTGATACCTTGCCCCCGGATGCCTGTCAGGCCAAAGATAATTTGACCCATCAAAATGATACATTTTTTGTTCGTGATAAAGATTGGCTCTATGGTTACACCTATTTTGATGATATCAACCACAAACCAACTTTGCTGGTCAGAACCAAAGCTTGGCGGACAATTTACAAGAGGGCTAAAGAGGGGGTTTTGGTTGATATGACCTCTTCTTTGTTGGCCGCCATTGTGGCTGCTTTTTTGCTGAGTTATCTTTTGCATCTTCTGATCAGTCGGCCCTTGGCGCGTTTTGCCGGAGCCCTTGCTGAGATTGGTTCCAGCGGAGAGATGAAGCAGCTTAGGGTGAAATCTTCTGGTGATGAAATAGGGCATCTGCAGCGGGAGTTTAACCGGATGATTCAGCGCCTACATGAGGATGCCGAAAAAAGAAGGTTGATTGAGTCCGATTTGCGGATCAGCCGGGCCAGTTTGAGTGCCGTTCTCGATGCCGCACCTGATGGTATCCTGGCACTTAATGAAAGGGGAATTATTAAGACGGTTAACCTCGCTGCGTCAAAGATGTTTGGTTATGAGAGCGGTGCCCTGAAAAGCAGAAGTATTTTGACCCTGTCAGCTCCGGATCAACGACCTCTTTTGCAGGAAGAGATGGTTAAGTTACGTGCAGATCCGGATACTTCGGTTTTTACTTTGGGTATTGAAGCGACGGGTATTCGTCAGGATGGAACTAATCTATTGGTTCATTTTAAGGTGGGTAGTGTTGATATCGAGGGCGGTATCCGGTTTATCTGTATAGTCAGAGATATCACCGGTTTGCAAGAAATCCATGAAAAATTGATGCGTACCAAACACTTGGCTTCGGTTGGCGAGATGGGGGCTTCAATTGCCCACGAGATTCGTAATCCTTTAGCTGGAATCAGCGGGGCGGTTCAGGCATTGATTGATATGAGTTCAGCTGAACAGGCGGACTATCAGATCCTTAAGGAGGTCAGTCGTTTGACTGACCGTATTGAGGACACGGTTGTGCAGATGCTTGAGTATGCCAAAGATTGGCTGCCGGAGCCCAAGCAGTGTCCTGTCGTGGCCCTGATTAAGGAGACGGTTGCCGGTTATAGTCGGCAGACTGATCTTGGAAATACGGTGATCAAGGTGGAGGGCAGTGAGGAGATCAGGGCTCTGATTGATCCGGAGTTGATTAGCCAGGTACTGGTAAATCTGATGGCTAATGCGATTGACTCATGCACTGATCGTCACGGTGAACTTCTCTGGCAGGTGGAAAAGAGTCTGCGCGAGGTCTATATTACTTTACAGGATAATGGTTCCGGTATAGATGATGAAGTGCTGGAGAGTATTTTTAAGCCATTTTTTACGACCAAAGAGAGTGGTAATGGTCTGGGCCTGGCGATTTGTCAGAAAATTATTGAAAAGCATAATGGTACCATTACCCTTGAAAGCCGGGTAGGAGTCGGCACCAAAGTGACAATTATGCTGCCGAAAAGTAAATTTCTTAAAACTTGATGGAAATATCTTGACATAAAAGGTGTAGATAGGCTAAAGGCTCTGATTATGAAAACGAACTTTTGCGATAACTTTTGGGGTTGGTGGTGGCCAGGCGAATGTAATTTGTCTGAGCGAACTCCACGACGGCTTAGTTAAAGCATGAGTTAAACTGACTGACCGTTAAGTCCTTTAAAGGGCTGTGGAAGAGCTTGGATGCTTTGCCACAGCCCTTTTTTATTGTAAATATTCGGCTTTGGGCCGGTCTGGGGTTATTTTTTCCGCTCTTTAGTCTCCGGCCTAGTCATTTCAAGGGGTTATGGCCGGGGGAAGGCGGCCCCCTCCCTGTTCTGGTGCTCCCCCAGCCATAACCCCATGAAATAACGAAGGCCTCTCGACAGGCGCTCCAAAAACAACCCCAGACCTCTTATTTATCAATTTGGAACTGGAAAATCATGAAAATATTGGTACTCAATTCAGGTTCATCTTCACTTAAATTTCAACTTT
>JAUVDU010000053.1 GCA_030595135.1 Deltaproteobacteria bacterium
CCAGTCATCCTTGATTGACCCGGAGAGCGGCGAAGAGAGAGAAGATCGGCGATCAGCGATCGCCGATCGCCGCTCCCCGACCACAACCATTGATGAATCACTCGAACAAACTCCCGATGAAGAGTTCGCAAACAAACGCTCCGGCCAAGACCGCCGCTACAAGGCGAGCAGCGACCTCAACATTGTCGTTGTTTCAGCCGGTTCATTCAAATACGGGCTGGTCGTCGACGACCTCCACGATTCGATAGAAATTGTGGTTAAACCCATGGGCCGTCATCTTAAACATCTCGCCAGTTATGCCGGTGCCACGATCATGGGAGATGGCCGGGTCGCGCTGATTCTCGACGTTGCCGGCATCGCCAAGCTTGCCGATCTGATCTCCATGGCGGGCAGCCAAAGGGCTCAAGATCTGGCCGAGGCCGGCGAAGGAGGCCGCAATAAAGATCGCCAATCCCTGCTCCTCTTCCGCAACGGCCCCGAAGAACCCTGCGCCGTGCCTCTTGAAATCGTCGAACGCGTCGAACAGATCCAACATGAAGATATCGAGATCAAGAGCGGCCAGAAAGTCATCAAATACCGTGGCGGCAGCCTCCCCCTCTTTGCCCTGTCAGATGTCTCCGAGGTTGCCAAACTGAGTTCGGAACAGGAACTGGTGGTTATTGTTTTCACGGTTGCCGAACGCGAAATCGGCCTGCTCGCCTCACAACCGGTTGACACTGTCGAAATCAAGGCGGTCATTGATCGTGATACACTGCGAGACACCGGCATCATGGGGTCATCCATCATCAAAGAACAGACCACCCTGATAATTGACATCTATGAACTTGTCGAAACCCTTAAGCCGGAATGGTTCGAACGACTCCAGAAAAAAAAGGAACGGGAAAAAAAGGCCCAACGCCAGAGCCCGGACAGCAGTGCCACAACACCGCTGAAGAGCAAAAAAATCCTGTTGGTTGAAGATTCGGATTTTTTTCGCTCCCAACTAAAAAAATACATCGATGATGATGAACGTCAATGCATACCGGCTGAAGATGGCCTGATTGCCTGGAACTGGCTCCAGGAGCACCCCGATGAACTCTCTCTAATCATCACCGATATCGAAATGCCCAACATGGACGGATTTGAACTTTGCCGCCGCATCAGAAATGATGACCGTTTTAACTATTTAAAGATCATTGCCGTCACCTCCCTGGCCTCTGATGAACACATCGCCAAGGGCAAATCAGTCGGCATCGATGACTACCAGATTAAGCTCGACAAAGATAAACTCCTGGCCAGCATTGATAAACACATACAATAAAGACGGAGAAACCGGATCATGGCTGACACCACGCTGCAACTATGTTCATTCCAACTGGCTGATGCTCTTTTCGGTCTTGACACCATGCTGGTTCAAGAGATCATCAAGGTACCCGAGATCACCAAGGTATACCAGGCCCCCGAAGAGATCATCGGGATTATCAACCTACGCGGCAAGATTGTCACAATTATTGATCTTGCCATAAAACTCGACCTGCCTACCGAGGTAGAAACCAACAACCGGCGCATCATCATTGTTGAATCACATAATGAACCTTTTGGTCTGATGGTCGATGCCATCAACGATGTCATTCATATTGACGGCGATGAATTAGGGCCGGCACCGGCCAATGTCCGCATAACTCAAGGCCGTTTTATTACCGGTGTTTTTCGTGATGAAGAACAGCTGATTGCGATCCTCAATATCAAAGAGATTGTCAGTTTGGCAGAGAACAAATCTGACTAAGTGACGGAGTTTTCATGCCCATAAAAGTTCTGGTTGTCGACGATACGATCCTCTACCGCAAAGTAATTGGCGACATCCTGAAAAGCGAGGCCGATATCGAAGTCGTCGGCACCGCCAACAACGGTAAAATAGCAATCTCCAGGATTGCCTCACTGCAACCGGATCTGCTGACTCTGGACATTGAGATGCCAGTCTGCAACGGACTCGAGGTCTTGGAATACCTGCGTCAAAACCATCCCCATATCAGCGCCATCATGCTCAGCAGCCTGACCCGCAAGGGTGGAGACATGACCATGAAAGCCCTAGAGCTCGGGGCTTTTGATTTTATTCCAAAACCGGAAGGCGGGAGTATGGCCGAGAATCAGGCTTTCATCAAAGATGCCCTGATCCCCAAAGTTAAAGCCTACGCCCGGCGCCACTCTATCAAACGCCTGCTCAGGGGAGGGCACCCAACCCCCTCCGGAAAAGTCACACGGCCTTCCAGAGGTGCAGACACACCCCCGATAACCACGTCGGGAAAAACAGAAACAGTACCGGGCAAAATTGGGCCGACAAAACGGCGCCTCCTGCCCTCGACAATTATTGCAATCGGGATCTCCACTGGCGGACCCAATGCCTTAACGCGCATGCTGCCGATGCTGACGGCTCCCATCGGTGTTCCGATTGTTATCGTCCAGCACATGCCTCCACTTTTCACTAAATCACTGGCTAACAGTCTGGATGGTAAATGCTCCCTCCAAGTCAAAGAGGCTGAAGATGGCGAGGTTTTGAAAAATGACATCGTCTATATTGCCCCTGGAGGTAAACAGATGAAAATCGTCACGGCCAGCGGCAGCCATGGCAAAGTGAAAATCACAGATGATGCCCCGGAAAACAACTGCAAACCCTCGGCCGACTACCTTTTTCGCTCCGTCGCCAGCCTCTACAGAGAGAAAGCCACGGGCGTCATTATGACCGGCATGGGGAACGACGGGAGCAAAGGTTTACGCCTGATCAAACGCCACGGCTCCCCGGTAATCGCTCAAGACGAAGAGAGTTGTGTCGTCTACGGTATGCCGAAAGAAGCCGTCAACGCCGGAGTTGTAGATCTCTCAGTACCGCTTGACCGAATTGCGGCGGAAATAATCAAGACAACAAAAAAACCATAACCTCTTAGGAGGCTGTCCGAGAATGCTCTTTTTCCCCAGCTCAGCGTTATTTTTTGAAAATAATGCTCGAAATACTAAGTGTATGTCTGTGCTTATTTTCAAAAAATGCCTCGATCTGAGAAAAAATTTCTATTCTCGGACAACCTCCTAGGAGATAATAGAGTCAATATGATCAAAATAACTCCTCAGGAGTATCAGACCTACTGCAAATATATCTACGACATTTGCGGTATCACGTTGACCCCTAATCAGGCTTATCTGATTGAGACCCGGCTCGCACCGCTCATAAAAAAACTGGAATGTTCCAGCTTCAGTGAGCTCTACAACAAAAGCAAAGCCGACCGACTAAAAAAACTGGAACAGGAAATTATTGATGCGATAACGACCAACGAAACCTATTTCTACCGTGATAAATCACCTTTTGAACTACTCCAACATAAAATTCTTCCCGACCTGATCGACAAACGCTCTACCCGACCCGGACTACCAACAACCATCAAGATCTGGAGTGCAGCCTGCTCATTCGGCCAGGAAGTCTACACAATTGCGATCACGCTTAAAGAACTTTTAGGCAAAGATATCAGCAAATACCGCATCTCGATTGTCGGCACCGATATCTCGGATGATGCCATAGCCCGCTCCAGTTACGGCCTCTACAACCAATTTGAAGTTGAAAGAGGTCTGCCGCCCAACAAGTTACGGCTCTATTTCGACCAGGTCGATAAAGGCTGGCGCATCAAGGATGAGTTACGTTCGATGGTCTCTTTTCGTAAACTAAATCTCTTCCAATCCTTTGCCGCCTTGGGGCGTTTCGACATCATCTTCTGCCGTAATGTTGCAATCTATTTCTCTCAACCCGACAAAGTTAAACTCTATGAAAAAATTGGCGGCGCCCTGGCCCCGGATGGCTATCTTCTAATCGGCGCTCAAGAGAGCCTGACCGGAATCACAAATATTTTTGAACCACAACGCTATATGCGATCAATTTTTTATGGGTTGAAGGGGAAATAAAAGGTTAAAGAGGCACAAAATTTAAAACCGTAGAGACAAAAAAAAGAGGCACCGGGGTAAATCCGATGCCTCTTTTTTATTAAATTTAATCACTAATCACCAATCATTCCAAATAACGGGCCAGGGCCTCACCGATCCCCTCTTTGGTAAAGGGTTTGTGGAGGATTTCGTTAACCCCGGCCGCTTTTGCCGCCTCATTATCCTGATTTTCATTTTGGGTGGTGACCATAATCACCGGCATTTCATCTTTACTGAAGGTCTCACGGATTCTCCGGGTCACTTCAATACCAGTAATTCCCGGCATATTGAGATCAGTTAAAACAGCAGCGGGTTTAAGTTTTCGAACCTCTTCAACTGCAACCTCGGGCTCCAGAAAGATAAAAGGCTCATAACCTAACGCATGGAGCATGCTCCTGAAAATACCGAGAATCATTTTTGAGTCATCGATAGCGACAACTCTCTTCTTAGCTATTTCAGCAGCTGCAACAACCTCTTCCTGATCACCAGCCAGTTCAGCCACCTCTTTTTCAAAACCATTTTCCTTGAGCTGATTAATAAAATAATCACGCACCTCGGCATGGGCACTCTCAGTCAGACACTCAAAAGCGTTTTTCCGAAAAAAATCGATCTCCAGCAGATCAAGAAAGATGGTTCCGCTCTGGGTCGAAATAATTGTCCGCACCATATCAAGGGCTTCGGCATCTTCGCCCCGTATCATATTTTTAAGACCAGCGGCCAGAATCTCATTATAGTTACTATCGATCGCGGTAGCCGCTGCCGAGCGAACATTATCAACCGGATCATGCAGTCCGGCAGCCAGGACATAAGCTCCCTTGGTCAAAGGTAAACGACCCAAGGTTTCATACGCAGCGAAACGAACATTGCCGTCACGAGGCTGATTATGGATAAGTTTTTTGATCGCCGGAATAGCTCCTTCATCCCCCATATCACCCATCACATTAAGCGTATGAATCAACAGGTCAGGATCACCTTGCAAAAGGTTGTCAGCCAACACAGGCAGGGCTTTACTGCCCAAAGAGACCAATCTTTCCTTGCCCCCGGATCGAACATGAGCATGATGTGAAACCAAGGTATCATTTAATTTTTTGATCGCATCGTGTGACTGCACCTCAAGGAATACATCAAGTATAGCGAAATCGAGTTCCTGATTATGACCAAGTTTTTCATAGAGCCGATGAATTGCCGTAGCTGAGCCGAGTTGTCCCAAGGCCTTGACTGCAGCCGCAACCAAGTCGTCATTTTCGGTATAGAGAAGTTCCGCAATATTCGCCGCCGCCCCGGAGTTGCCGATCTCTCCTAAAGCGACAACCACCTTTTCCAAAAGGTCATGATCTTCCGCATTAATCAGGATTGCCATCAGCACATGATAGGCATCATCCAGCCCGATCTCTCCAGACAATTCAATGAGAAGTTCTCGACATTCGGACTTTTCATCCTGCAAAAGTACCAGATAGACTTCTGGAGCTTCTAAAATACGGGCCACCAGACGCTCTTTCAAGTCGGGAAATGAGTTACTTAGATAGGGAAATTTATCGAGAACTGCAGCCAGCAGTGGAATTGCAAATTCTACCGGGCTCAACCAGAAAAGGTCAAGCGCCTCTTTCTGCACCGCCAACTCCATCTCAGCGATATGAGAAAGGACGATGTTCGCTTTGACTGCGTCATTTTCAGCTATGTTATTTTTTATTTCGGTGATAAATGCAGCCGGTTTTATCTTAGCCATTTAACGCTCCCAAAAGTCAGTCAGTCATCATAATATCCAACATACTTTCGCTCAATCCACATGCCAACCAGAACCATAACGCCGCCAATACCAATCACCACGGATGCAAGAACATAGAGATCATGCATCAGCCACATAGCGATACCACAGACCGCAAAAAAGAAACCAAAAACTTCGAGAATGGGAATAATAATTTTATTCATAACCCTTTATAACCATACGGTAAAAAAACTGTAACTATTCAGCTAACCCGTAAATTCAGGGGACACAATCCCGATTTCCTTCGGAGAATCAGGTTATGTCCCCTGAATTCACTGAAATCCATCAAAAATAGGTGCTTTTCTACTTACGCTGAATAGTTACAAAAAATTAAACTTGGATGGCAAAGTAAAATATTCAGATGTGAGGCGCTCAAAACCTAAGGAATGAGGCGTACATGCAGTACGCCGCAGTGACGAAGGTTGCAGAGCAACGAAGCAGGTGAATATTTTACGACGCCATCAACCTGTTTGTGGAAGCCACATGTTGAGATACTGAGCGAAAATAGAGAGACAATCAAAAATCAGCAGAAAACCGATAATTATCAGAAAGATGCCGCTGACAATACTAACGATTCGCAGGTACCGATTAAAACGGGAAAAGTAAGTCAAAAAGGTGTTAAAAGCCAGAGCCGAAATCAGAAAGGGCAAGCCTAACCCCATAGAGTAAGCGACCAACAGGATAATCCCGCCCCCGACATTATCAGAGGTGCTGGCATAAAGCAGGATACTGGCCAGGATAGGCCCGATACAGGGGGTCCAACCCGCCGCAAATGCAATTCCGACAAGTACCGAACCCAAATATCCCAAAGGTTTATTCTTGAACTCGAAACGTTTTTCCCGTTCAAGCAGATTGAGTTTCACCACCCCGGTAATATGAATACCGAGAAGAATAACAATCACACCGCCAACCCGACGAATCAAGGTTTGATTTTCCTGAAAAAAATTACCGACATAGGTCGCCGAAGCCCCGAGAGCCACAAAAACCATGGTAAACCCAAGAATAAAAAAGAGGGAGTGAAAAAGGGTGCGCCGGCGCACCGATCGACTCTGATTATCGACCAGATCATCAAAAGAGATACCGGTAATATAGGTCAGGTAAGAGGGGATGAGGGGCAGAACGCAAGGCGAAATAAAAGAGAATATCCCGGCCGAAAAAGCGATCAGCAGTGATATCTGTGAAGTAGATGATTCCATAGTATAAAATTACGTAATGTTTAGGGGTTGCTTACATTTCTCCAAGGTCTCTCGCAAGAGCCCGGCATCAATGTTCTCTTCAAGGTACGGGTCACCAAGACCGCGCAACAAAATCATTGACAAACTGCGGCCGGCCTTCTTGTCCCGGCGCATCAGCTCGATAAGTTCATCAACATCCGCATCGGCCGGAACCAGCATCGGTAAACCATAAAGTTGAAGCAGCTGCAAAGCTCTCTGAAAACCCGACTCGGCCAACAAGTTCATGGTCACGGAAAGTGACAAGGCACAGACCAAGCCGATAGCCACGGCCTCGCCATGAGCGAGCTGCTGAAAAGCGTACATTTTTTCCAGAGCATGGCCGACCGTGTGACCAAGGTTAAGGACGGCCCTAACTCCTAAAAGATCATATTCATCTCGAACTACATAATCAGCCTTGATGCGACTGCATGAAAGGGTCATGCTTGCCAAGCTTCGAGGATCTTGCTTTATGATCTCAGGATGATTCATTTCCAGAAAAGAGATAAAATCATCACCGGCCAGAAGACCATACTTAACCACCTCACCAAACCCGCAAAGAGACTCACGCTCCGGTAAAGTAGCAATAAAATCAACATCAGAGATCACGACTCGCGGCTGATAGGTTGTCCCGACCAGATTTTTCCCAAACTCCAGATTGACCCCATTTTTACCGCCGATAGCACTGTCTACCTGGGCTAAAATGGTGGTCGGTATCTGAATCAGGTCGACCCCCCGCATATAGGTTGCGGCCGCAAAACCAGCGAGATCACCAACTACCCCGCCCCCCAAAGCACAGACAAAACTATTGCGCTGAAGACCGGATTCAAAAATCTTCCGATAAAGATCCTGCAAAACCTCATGGCTTTTATACTCTTCACCATCAGGTATAATAATTGCGGAACTCTCGTAGCCGGCCGCAGCCAACCACGCCTGCACCCGCTCCAGGTAAAGAGGGGCAATCGTCGTATTGGTTACCACAACCCCTTGTTTACCGCGGAGCTTGGGCAACAACGCACTATTACCTCCGGCCTTGGTCAGGCCGGAACCAATGTGAATCGAGTAACTCCTCGATTCGAGCGAAACCGTCAGTTTATGAGAAGGCATTCTCTACAGATCACCACAAACCCGGCGACAAACCTCCAGGTATGCCTCCTCAACATTGCCCAGCTCGCGCCGGAAACGAT
>JAUVDU010000412.1 GCA_030595135.1 Deltaproteobacteria bacterium
GCAAAGATGTCTAAGATCAGCAGGGTTCGATCGATTACTTTAAGCTCTGTCTGACGGGAGAGATTGTTGACCTGGGTCGGGCTTAAATCATGGTCGAAGATCAGGAGGTCGACATCCTGTTCCATCGAGGAGATAATGATCTCTTTCAGTTTTCCGGAGCCTATCGCAGTATGCGGATTGAGTTTGCGTTGCTGGGTAAAACTGTCGACTACAGTGATATTCGCCGTCCGGGCCAGTTCCGTCATCTCGGCGACTGATTGATCCAGGGTTTCAGCGGTGTTTGGCCCGACACTTATAATAATTGCTTTTTGTTTATCTTTATCGCTGGTCTCATGGGAAAATTGAGTAACAGCCGAGCTTTCCAGAGAATGAAAGAGCTCAAGGCAGTGTACCTCAAGTTTGTCAATCGGGGTTGCTGGTAGAGTCAGGTAGCTGTTTTTCTCACTTGAAGGTAGAAGGTGGGCGACTTCGATATTTTCCGGAAGGCCTACGCTATCGAGTTTGATAACTGCCATCAGGTCAAGGCGGAGCATCGTGAGGTCGGTAATATCCTCCCGGTTCAAACCTTCGGGGCCAAAATTGGTATGGATGCAGCGCAGTCCCCGCAGACGCCCATGACCCAGTCGGTAGCGATGCAAAGAGGGAATTGTGATTGATTGGCTGTCGCCGACAATGACCATCTCGATATGGCCGCTGCGGTCAATAAGCAGACCTAGTTGCCGACCAATGTCGGCGCTCAGCAGCGACAGGTTCCGGGCCAGTTCCGGGCTGATAACCTGTTCCGGCAGGCAGCGGCGGCGGTAGAGTTGGGAGAGCTGTTTTTGTTGGCGCGGTTTGAGACCGCTGAGATTGCCGTGGAGATCCATGTGTTTTTACAGTTCAAGGTTCAAAGTTCAGGGTTCAGAGTTCAAGGTTGAACTGAAATATCTGTATTGGTTCCGGCTATGTCGGGTTAGGAGAGAGGGGAATAATGATGAAAAGTCAACTTAAGTCGTCTTCTGAGAGCGCGCAGGCAAGTTTTGATAAACTCTGGCAGGTCGTTCGTAAACTGCGTTCGCTGGAGGGCTGTCCCTGGGATCGGGAACAGGATTTTTCTTCAATGAAAACCCAGTTTTTAGAAGAAGTCTATGAATTTGTTGATGCTTTAGAAAGTGATGAGAGCCCGGCTATGGCCGAAGAGTTGGGCGATCTCTTTTTTCATCTGCTCTTTTTCAGTTGCCTGGCTGAAGATGAAGAACGTTTTACTTTAGATCATGTTTTAGAGCAGATTAGGGCCAAACTTATCCGCCGTCACCCCCATGTTTTCATTGAGTCGGAAGATAGTATCTCGAGCGCTCAGGTCAAGGCTAACTGGGAGCAGATCAAACGGGATGTCGAAGGCAAGGAGTACGCCTCGTTGCTCGATCGTATACCAACCTCATTGCCGCCCCTCTTAAAGGCTTTAACTTTTGGGAAAAAGGCGGCAAAAGTGGGTTTTGACTGGCCTTCTCCGGCAGCGCTCATGCCTAAAATGAGGGAAGAGTTAAATGAGGTGGAAGAGGTTCTCGAGGTCGGCGGAGAGCGTCTCGAAGAGGAACTCGGAGATCTTCTTTTTGTTGCCGTAAACCTGGTTCGTCTGAGCGGTTTTGAGCCGGGAAGGGTGCTGCATCGGGCCAATGAGAAGTTTGAGCGGCGCTTTCGTTATATGGAAGAAACCGCAGTTGCCGACGGTTCTGATCTTGAGAAAATGGGGCTTGATGAGCAGGAAAAATTATGGAATAAGGCCAAGGTTCGATTGGGATAGTTTCTCGGTTGTTGAAAACTTTGTGGAAACTTTTTCTTAATCCCTTGTAATCGTTAAAGAAAAGGTAGTTGTGATAGTTTTGCCGCAGGCGGTTTTCTGAATAAAGTGCAATGATTTTAATTACTTATCTTGTGTCTGCCGGCTATCTTCCGGAAAATAAAGATTATTTAACAGTTACTCACAGAAACTGTGGAGAGTTTGTGAATGCGGTTGTGGATAAGTTGTGGATTGGGAGTTGATATCCAGCCTATCAACTTGAAACTGAAAGGGAAAATGAAAAAACCGTCCGCTTGGCTGTGGCCGGTTTTTTAGCCCTCTCACGACATTTTACTTTGCCATCATTTCCTGTACCACTCTCCCTTTGCATTCTGGAGCCAAGTGCCGGCCGGGGCTCTTTCGGCGATCTGGGCGGCACGGCGGCGGCCAACATTTTCGGCGCTGGTGTTCTGCTGTTTGGCGATGGCTGTATAAACCGTTCTCCGATCTTGGTTTTCTTCCTCTAGGAGCCCTTTCGTCGGCTCTTTTTTCCCTCTGTATTCAAGGTAGCCGCGGTTATTTTCTCCGATTGTTCTCTTTGCTTTCAAAGCGATTATTTGGGGTTGGCGGGCCTTCATTTTTTCTTTGAGTGAGCCGGCTAGACTAGTTCCAAGGGTCAGCAAAATAATGATCAGGATGAAGATGATGGTCTGTAATCGTCTGTTTTTCATGGTCTTTGCCTTTCTCTT
>JAUVDU010000163.1 GCA_030595135.1 Deltaproteobacteria bacterium
ATAAAAAAACCTCAACTCGGGCAAAGCCTAAGGGAAAAGCCTTGGGAAAAAGCAAAAAAATCGCGGGCCTCTCCTTAAACTGAGGCCCGCGAAGCAAATCAAAGGTAACTATCTACTCTATTTATTGGCAGCGATAGCTGCATCAATGTAATCTTTGCCGATCTGACCTTCAAACTTTTTCCAAACCGGTTTCATTTTGTCAACCCACTGCTGACGCTCGGCATCGGTAAGCTGGATGATCTCGGAACGTTTGGAATCGATGATTTTCTGGCGATCTTCAACCGATTTTTTCGCTGCAACCTCGTTGCCGAAAGCGATCGCTTCATCCAAAGAGGCCTTAATTCCGGCACGCAAATCATCCGACAAACCCATCCAGAATTCAGTTGAGGTGACGATCATGTAGTCGAGCAGACCATGATTGGACTCTGTAATATAACCCTGAACTTCAAAAAATTTCTTGGAATAGATATTGGACCAGGTGTTCTCCTGACCATCAATAGCCTTGGTCTGTAAAAGGGTGAAAACTTCAGAGAAAGGTTTTTTCAAAGGCATGGCTCCAACCGCCTCAAACTGGGCCGCCAAAACATCAGAACTCATGATGCGAAATTTTTTCTTGTTAGCATCAGCCGGAACATTAAGCGGTGAGCTGGAGGACAACTGTTTAAGACCATTATGCAGGTAACCTAAGCCGATAAGTCCTTTTTTCTTTAAGGACTTCAACATTTTCTGTCCGTAAGGACCACTCTGAAAAGTAGAGACCGCGTCCATATCTTTGAAGAGAAAGGGCAGATCATAGAGCTGCAGGCTTTTGGTGTATTTTTTAAATTTAGAGAGCGAAGGAGCCGCCATATGAACATCACCCAAGAGCATCGCTTCAAGGACTTTGTTGTCGCCGAAAAGCTGCGAATTGGGAAAGACTTCAACTTCAACTTTTCCCGGCAGGCGTTTTTCGACAAGTTCCTTAAACTTGTTGGCCATTTGACCTTTAGGAGTATTTTCCGCAACCACATGCGAAAATTTGATGACTACGGGACCCGCTACGGAGACCGTCGCGAACGCCATCAACGCCACTGCCACTACCAGACTAAATACTAAAAGCTTACTTTTTTTCATCTTTTTGCTCCCATCAACTAATGCAGGTTTCCTTGACTATGCCGCTACCATAACGAACATTAAGAAACCCGGTTTTATTAAGATGGCTTAATAGCAAAAAACAGCTTGGATAAACAAGTCGACTATTTCTGAAACTCTTGTAAGAATTTTTTTTACAGGCAGGTAGGATTTAACAGTTCTGTCCGATTAGCAACTTGCTTGGCAAAAAAATCTAGGGATACCGGGTTGCAATCAGCAAACCGGATACGGCTGAAAATTTAGGGCTCAATCAGGTGGTTTTGAATGGCAAAACGAGATAATTCGGCATTATTGCGTAGATTTAATTTTTTCAGGAGGCGAGAACGATAGGTATCGACGGTTTTTACGCTGATATGATAGGCTTCGGCAATTTCATGATTGGTTTGCCCTAGGGCCAGATGCCGCAAAACTTGCATTTCCCGGGTCGACAATGAATCGAGCGGAGACTTTCCGGTAACTCCCTTAGCCAGCCGTAATGCCAGCATTTCAACCGCTTCTTCACTTAAATATCGGGCTCCAGCACAGACCTTACGAATAGCGAAAACCAGTTGTTCTGGAGCGGAACGTTTGGTCACATAGCCCATAACCCCGGCTTCAACCGCCCGGATTACATACTGCTCCTCTTCATGCATGGTCAAGATGATAATCGGTAATTTTGGATAAGCGTCCAGCAGCCTCGAGACCACCTCCAGACCATCCAGACCCGGCATCGAGATATCAACAATCGCCACATCAGGTGGAGATTTCAAGGCCAGACGAACCGCCTCACGTCCATCACAGGCTTCGGCAACAACCTCAATATCACCACTCTCCTCGACAATCCGGGCCAATCCGGCCCGAACAATCGCATGATCATCAGCCAACAACACTTTTATCATGATTTCTCTTCACTTTTGAATGGAGCCTTAAAGACAATCTTGGTTCCTTGGTCGGGAGAGGATAAAACCTCCAAAAAACCGCCAACCAGAACCGCTCGTTCCCGCATCCCGGCAACTCCGAGTCCGACAACTTCGGATAATTTGTCAATGAAAAAACCGACACCATCATCCTCCACGATTAAAACAAGCAAGGAATCTTCGGCCACCAGGAACATAAAAACCTGATCCGCCACCGCATGACGGACAACATTGGTCAAGGCCTCCTGAGATATACGATAGGCTGCGGTTGCCAAGGTTTCACTGATGAATGGAATAACCCCCTCAACCGTAAAAGCGCAGGTAATCCCGGTTCGCCTTTCAAAATCAGCCGCATACCATTCCAGAGCTTCGACCAGACCCAAATCATCAAGAATACCGGGCCGCAGACGCAAAGCAATACTCCTGACTTCATCAATCGTATCATCAATCAGCGAGCTCATCATTGCCGCCCGCTCGGCGGCCTTCTCATCAACCGGCCGCAGTCTGTCGGCCAACCAGACCGTCTCGATCCGTAAAGCGGTCAGCACCTGACCGAGTTCATCATGCAAGCCTCTGGCAATCGCAGCCCGTTCTTTCTCCTGATCAGCCATTATACTGCCTGATAAACGGCTGAGCTCGGCCGTTCTTTTCTTCACCTGACGTTCAAGGTCTTGAGTATAGAGACTGAGTTTTTCCTGAGCTTGCCGCAAAGCCTCTTCAGCCGCTTTACGGGCACTGATATCGATCGAGACCGCCAGCGAACGAACAATTGTCCCGTCCGAATCACGATCTCCGATGGCCGAAAGCAAAACATCGATCACCGCCCCATCTTTTCGCAGATACTGATAATGAATATCTTTACAGAATCCGGTGCGAAAAAACTCCGGCAGAACCTCTTCCCGAGCGTAACAACTAGACTCCGGCGTCAAAAAATCAAGCAGCGGCTCGCCAACAACTTCCTCGCGCTCATAACCTAAGGCATCAAGCCAGTGATCACTAACACTAACCAACCGACCATCAACATTAATTGAGTGGAGCATCGCCGGCGTATTATGATAGATTGAGCGATAACGTTTTTCACTCTCCCGCAAAGCCTGTTCGGCATTTTTGCGCTGGACGATCTCAATACTGGCTTTACGGTAAAGAAAAAAGACCGCCAAAGTCACCAGAATACAGAGGGTTATAACAGTTGGCACGGTTACTCGTACCAAAGGATCGAGAAACACTTTGTAGATGGCTTTCAAGCTGCGCAGATGAACCACATGCCAACCCGGAAAACCGTCAAGCTCCAGCCGATTAGCTAAATATCGATTTCCAGCCTTATCAATCGCATAGTGCTCACCATCTTGAACCAAACCCGTCCAGGACCAAGGACCTTTGCCGAACTGCCGGGATTCAGCCAAGCCGCGCAGTTCACGTTCGGAATGATGCCAGAGAAGCTG
The DNA here is from genome assembly GCA_030595135.1 of Deltaproteobacteria bacterium. GTDB lineage: Bacteria > Desulfobacterota > Anaeroferrophillalia > Anaeroferrophillales > Tharpellaceae > Tharpella. The sequence goes on from JAUVDU010000163.1 coordinate 3,470, forward strand.
AAACAGCCAAGCCTTGCGATTAGCGATAAAAATCAAGCCCCGAGGATCGGTAACCACAACAATCTCATCCCGACTCTGGCCCAATTTTTTCTCAATCTGTTCAAGTGACGCCTTAATCACGGCAACCCCCAACGGACTGTCACCCTGCTCCGCAAAAACCGGATAGCTGCAATAGACCCCGCGTTTCCTGGAAGTCGTTCCCAGAGCCAGATAGGAGGTCGGAGACCCATCTACCGCCCCTTGAAAATAGGGACGAAAAGCAAAATTTTTACCAACAAAACTGTCATCATCGTCACGATTACTCGAAGCAATCGTGACCCCGTCATAATTCATCAAATAACAGACATCAGCCCTTAAAGCACTCTTGAAATGATCGAGCAAAACATCCGTCTTAGCAACTGAATCACTCCCCCCGACGACCAGACGTTTAATCAGTTGCGGCATACCGGCCAGAGTACGAACCGGTTTAACATTTTCCGAAAGAAAGGTTGAAAGATTTTTCTGAATAATCTCAACCCGGGTAATGGCGTGGTGTTCAGCCTCCTTGAAAGCCGCTTTTTTCAGGGAGGTATAGTGGATGTAACCTCCGGTTGTCGCCGACAAAAAAGCGAGCAAAGACAAGACCAAAAAAATAAGACGCAGCTTCATTTAAGAGAGAACAGCTCAAGATGATAGATTGATTTTTTCTGTAAACTAGGCTAAATGCCGCTTCTGAAAAGAAGTAGCACGGACAACCACGACTGTCAACCTCAGCCCGTTACAGAAAAAAAGCAAATCAAATGAAAAAAGTTCCTCTTTTAGGTTTTATCGGCAACAGCAACAGCGGCAAGACGACGCTGTTGACCGCCTTGATCGCCGATTTTACGGTTGCAGGCCTGAAAGTCGGCGCCGTCAAACATCATCATCGCTCTTTCACAATTGATCATGAGGGCAAGGATAGCCAACGCTTTACCGCAGCCGGAGCCCGGAAAACGATTATTACCGGGCCAAAGCAGACGGCTCTGATAGAACAAACGGCAAAACAGCTCCCACTGAATGATTTGGCAGCAACCTATCTGCAGGATCTTGACCTGATTCTGGTGGAAGGCTTTAAACAAATCGAAATACCTAAGATCGAAGTCCAACGCCAAGCTCTCAACCTGCCGCTGCTAAGCCGTGGGGCAAACTCCGACCCCAACCTGATTGCCGTTATCAGTGACCAGAAACAAATCCTTGATGTTCCGCTCTTTGCCCCAGATGAGATTTCCGCAATCAGCTCTTTTATCTGCGACTATTTTGAACTAAATAGTTAACCACCATGCCCCCCAAACCATCACTCAAATACCCCCTAAGCGGAGCCGTGCTCGCCGGCGGCCGGGCTCTGCGCCTGGACGGTATGGACAAAACCAAACTCCGCTTAGGCCGGGAAAGCCTGCTCAGTCGAACCCTCGGCATCCTCAACTCTTTTTGTGCAGAGACCTTGATCAGCAGCAACACGTTGAAACAACATCCCCAGGGACGCATCATCCCTGATCTCAAACCGAACCAGGGCCCTTTGGGAGCAATTTACAGCTGCTTGCTTAAAGCCCGCAACCCCTATCTGCAGATCGTCGCCGGAGACATGCCTTTCATTAGCGCTTGCGGACTGACTAAACTCTGGCAGGAAAG
>JAUVDU010000047.1 GCA_030595135.1 Deltaproteobacteria bacterium
CATTTGAAGCGTTGCTGATCTCCTGAACAGCAACAATCATCTCCTTAACCATCGTCGCCCCGCTTTGCACAGCGGTTTCGGTCTCAACTGCGAGTTTTTCAGCTTCTCCGGTATTGGCTTCATTCAATTCGGTCATATGACCGATCTCCTGCAACAAAGCCGCTGTCTCTTCGAGAGATGCGGCTTGGCGCGAAGCCCCCTCGGCCAGCGAATCACTGCCGCTAGCCACCTCCGCCGAAGCGACCGACATTTGATCAGCAGACTGAAAAATATTATCAGTAAATTTCTTGATCCCATTTGTAATACTTGTGGCCAATCCATATGCCAGAACAACCCCAGCCAGCAAGCCCACGGCAACCAACCCCAACAACATATAGATAAAAGTTCTGACCGATTCACCTATGTCAGCATAACGCTCAAGTACCGCCGCATCGATATCATCAAGATAGATACCGGTTCCGATAACCCAGCCCCAGGGTTTGTAGAGCTGGACAAATGAGAGTTTTTCCACAGGCTCTTCACTGCCCGGCTTAGACCAGTAGTAGTCAACATAACCCTCGCTGCTCTCTTTACAGACCCGGACAAATTCGGCAAAAACATATTTGCCTTTGGGATCTTTAAGATCTTTAAGGTTTTTACCGTTAAGTTTCGGCTTAATCGGATGAGTGATAATCTTGCAATCAAGATCGTTGATCCAGAAATAACCGCTCTTGTCATCACCATAACGAACCTGGTCGAGAAGCATTTTGACTTTCAGCTGCTCACCCTCGACATACATTTCACGCCCGGTATCGAGGCTGGCAACCATTGTCATCAAGGCCTGGGTTACGGCTTTCAGTTTTTCTCCCCGCTCCTCAATCATGGTCTGGCGATAATCATTCAAAATCTCGTTGCGCATAGTGAAGGTATTATAGACCGATAGGCCGCTGACACAAACCGCCGTCAAACTTCCTAACATTACCGCCAGCAGAATTATTTTAGTTTTGATACCCAATTTGGAAACCTCCATCTAAACATTATTACCTAATTTAATAGCCTACTTTGATTTTAGAACTTTATAACATATACAGAATAAAATATAAATAGGCAGATATCATAATACTATATTGACGTGACACTAGTGCCAGGATAGTTACGACTACCTCACAATAATTCGACCATCGACAACCACGCCGCTGCCGGCGACAAAAACCAGCGGATTGATCTCAACTTCAGAGATCGCCGGATAATCATGCAAGAGCGCCTGCAGACCGGCCATCACTTTATAGAGTTGGGCAAGATCAATTCCGGCCCGCCCCCGAGCTCCGCGCAAGATCTGAGCCCCGCGCAGCCGGTCGACCAAGGTCGCAACCGTCTCACAAGATAAGGGGCCCGGAACAATCTGAACATCCTGCAAAATCTCGGCATAAATCCCGCCCAGACCCAGTAAAAAGATATCACCAAACGAGGGATCCCGCCGCGCCCCGACAATTATTTCCAGGCTGATATCAACTTCCTTTTGCACTAAAACACCACAAAATCCGGCATCACTGGAAAAACGTTCAAAGAGTAAAGAACCAACATCCTCCAGAGCCCGGCGATTGTTGATTCCGGTCAAAACCCCACCAACATCACTTTTGTGACTTAAACCGGCGACCACCGCCTTCAAAACCAGGGGAAAACCCAGTTCTTCACCCTCCTCCATGAGTTCATGAGGATGACGAACCAGAACAAACGGGGCTACCGGCAAACCATACTCCTGTAAAATCGTCAGAGCCTGGTCGGCAAAAAGGGTTTTGTCACGCCGGGCCGCATCCTGCAGCCACTCATCAAAAAGGGGTTTGGCCGAGGCTTGGGCAACCACCGGCAAAGGAGTTGAGGGAGTTGCCGCAGCAGCCAGATAACGAACTCGCTCGCGTGATACCGAGAGAGCTTCAAGTGCCATCAGCGGTTCACTGAAAATCGGGAAAGTGCTATTTTCCATCACCTGATCTATAGCCCTGACACTGGAAAAAAGCACCAGAGTAACCGGCTTATTGAAGCGGGCCGACAAATCCTCTACCTGGCGGGCCAGGCGTTGGGTGGCGGCCAATTCAATCTCCGCCTGAAAGACATGGTTCAAGACAACCCCGTCAACATCATCACGTTCTAAAGCCATCCCGAGAACGGTTACATAGAAGTCGATATCGAAAATATCGCCAAGATCAAGGGGATTGGTTAGTTTAATAACTGCGGCCCGAAATTGACGAGAAATTTTGGCAACAAAATCGTCACTTAGGCCCGGTAATTTAAAATCGAAGGCTGCGGCGGCATCGGCGGCGACCACGGCATGCCCGCCGGAACGTGAAATCACCATCAGGTTATCACCACGCATGGCCGGTAACAAGAGAGCTTTAGTATAATTGATAAACTGCTGAAATGAACCAACCCGAAAAACCCCGGCCTTGCGGCAGGCCGCATCGACCACCGCATCATCAACCGCCAAAGCGGCGGTATGCGATTGGGCAATTACCTGGCTCTGCGGCGAAGTATTTGACTTATGCAGGATAACCGGTTTTTCGCAAGCTTCCAGGGCGTCCATAAATTCGCGCCCTTTGTCCATACTCTCAAGATAAAGACCAATCACTTTGGTCTCGTCATCTTTAGCCAGAAATTTGAGATAATCAACCTCATCAATACTGGTTTTATTCCCCATACTGATAACCTTGGCCACCCCAATATTTTCCCGCCGCCCAAGCCCGATATAGGTCAAAGCGAGGCCCCCGCTTTGCGAAATCACCGATAAACCTCCAGGTACGATCTCAACCGGTGAAAGGCGCATAAAAGGCAAGCAAAGACCATTATGACGATTAATAATACTAATACCGTTAGGGCCGACAAAACGGACGCCATGTTTTTCGGCCAGGTATTTAATCTCCTCTTCCAGAGCCCGGCCGGCTGAAGAAAATTCACTAAAGCCCCCGGTTTCAATCACCATCCGGTAAATTTTCTTCTCGATACAAGAGCGCATCAAGGACGGCACCGAAGCTGCCGGAGTCAGGATGACGGCGAGTTCGATCGCGTCCGGCAGTGCCGCCATATCGGCATGAATCGGATAACCGAGATATTCACCAGCCTTTTTACCAAAAAGATAGAGATCACCGTTCCAGCCGAAATCGACCAGATTAGCGACAATATTTTGCGCCAGATTATTGGAATGCTCCGAAACCCCGATAACGAGAATCGAGGCTGGATTAAAGATTTTTTCCATTTTTTATAATTTCCTCTTCCTGAATCATTTCCAACTCTTCCCAACGGGCGTAGAGCTCTTTCAATTCACTCTCAATTTCTGAAAGTCTCTTTTTTGCCTGGGGCACGGCGTTGCTGTCACCTTGATAAAAAGCCGGATCGGCCATCGCATCATATAATTTTTTCTGCTCTTTTTCAAGAAGTTCAAGGACAGCTGGCAACTCATCAAGTTCAGCCCTCTCTTTAAATGTCAGTTTGCGGGGTTTTTGTGAACGTGGCTTCTCTTTCTTACTATTTTTAGATCCGTTCTTTTGTTCCAATATTGGTGATGGATCAGCAACCTGGCGTTGCATGAGCCAATCATCATAACCACCGGCATACTCCTGAACCTCACCATTTTCTGAAAAAACCAACGTACCGGTAACCACGTTATTAATAAATTCACGATCATGACTGACCAGAAGCAATGTACCTTTGTAATCAGCTAAGAGATCTTCAAGCAATTCGAGGGTCTCTATATCGAGATCATTAGTCGGTTCATCGAGAATCATAACATTAGCCGGTCGGGCAAAAAGACGGGCCAGCAGCAGACGATTACGCTCGCCGCCGGAGAGGATTTTAACCGGGGAGCGCGACCTGTCCGGAGTAAAGAGGAAATCTTTGAGATAGCCGATCAAATGCCGCTGCCGACCATTGATCTCGATCGTATCATTACCATCGCCCAAATTTTCAAAGACCGACTTCTCCTCATCAAGTTGCTCACGCTGCTGATCAAAATAGATAACCTCAAGATTGCTGCCGAGCCTGACGACACCCTCGGTTGGCTGAAGATCACCAAGCAGAAGTTTAAGCAGAGTCGTTTTCCCGGCCCCGTTAGGGCCGATAATTCCGATCTTATCACCTTTTAAAATAGTCGTCGTCAGGTTATTGACAACCCGGTTTTCACCATAGGCAAATGAGACCTCTTTGCAAACTGCAACCAGTTTACCGGTAACTCCGGCCTGACTGATCTCCATCCGTACCTGGCCCACTTTTTCCCGGCGCTCGGAGCGCTGTTGGCGCATATCAACCAAAGCCCGTACCCGGCCTTCGTTGCGGGTGCGCCGAGCTTTTATGCCTTTACGAATCCACAACTCTTCCTGAGCAAGTTTTTGATCAAAACGTCTATTCTGAACGGTTTCGGCGTGCAACATCTCCTCTTTACGACGCAAATAGTTACTATAGTTGCCCGGCCAACTCGTACCTTTGCCACCTTCAAGATCGATAATTCGGGTCGCCAATTTCTTTAAAAGTTCACGGTCATGGGTAACAAAAAAGAGGGCTTGGGGGCTGTTTAAGAGAAACTCTTCAAGCCAAAGTATAGACTCGATATCGAGATGATTTGTCGGTTCATCAAGGAGCAGCAGATGGGGTTCGGTAACCAGAGCCTGAGCCAGCAAAACCCGGCGTTTGAGCCCCCCGGAGAGGGTTGAAAAGAGTTGTTCACTATCAAGTTTCAGTTGCACCATAACCAGATCGACCCGGCGCTGCACCTGCCAGGCTCCGGCAATCTCAATCTCTTCTTCAGCTTTAGCTAACTCGGCCAAAACCTCGGGATCATCTCCTTTAGAGACCTGCCGGATTAGAGCATGGTAACGAGCCAGAAGTTGGAGAAGCTCGCCTAAACCACCGACGACCACATCATAAACCGTACCCGCCATAGAAGCCGGCACTTCCTGACTAAGCCGGGCCACCCGCAAACCGTTAGAAAAGAGAACCCGCCCACTATCGGGCTCCAGCTCTCCGGCCAGAATTTTCATCAGCGTGGATTTGCCGGTCCCATTGCGCCCGACCAGACAGACCCGCTCACCGGCTTCGATCTCAAAATTGAGTTTATCAAGCAGAGGTGCTCCACCAAAACTCAAAGAAATATCTTGCAAACTGACTAATGCCATTATTTATCCTAAACCTAAAACAACAACGCGCAACCGACACATTTTCATCATCGGTTACGCGTTAATTTTTTTTCAATTCCTTCCCGGGTTCAACCTACCACTCGATAACCGCCGCAGCCCAGGTCAAACCGCCGCCGAAGACGGTCAGCAAAACTACATCTCCGGGTTCCAGAAAGTCACTGTGAATGGCCTCGTTGAGAGCCACCGGAATAGTTCCGGCCGAACTATTGCCATAACGGTCAATATTGACAAAAACCTTGTCCATCGGTTTTTTAAACTGCTTGGCCAGCATCTCGATAATTCGCATATTGGCCTGATGAGGAATAACTTTGGTTACCTGATCAACCGTGTAACCGGCCTTGGCCAGAGCTCGGTTTGAAACTTCAACCATATTCCTGATCGCATGCTTGAAAATTTCGCGGCCCTGCATCTTGACATAAACATTATCAATATCATAATCCTTAGTCACCGGGGTTGCCGAACCCATACCTTCAATATAGAGCAAGCGCCCAAGATTACCGTCTGAACCGGTCTCAACCGCTTTCAATTTGGCCCCATGATTTTCCCGAGTGCCTACCACTGCGGCCCCGACAGCATCGCCAAAAAGGACAGCGGTAGTACGATCTTCCCAGTCAAGATGGTGGCTGATGATCTCGCCGCCGATCACCAGGATATGCATATCGGGATCACATTTGAGATATTTTTCAGCAATCGCAAGGCCGTAAGTAAACCCGGAACAGGCGGCACAAATATCCATTCCGGTCGCTTTTTTAGCACCCAAAAGAGCCTGCACAGTACAAGCCCCGGCTGGCATCAAATAATCCGGCGTCATCGTACCACAGATAATAAGATCAAGATCTGCGGCCTCAATTCCGGCGGCAGCCAGTGCCTGCTGCGAAGCCGGCACCGCAAAATCGGAAAATTTCTCACCCGGCTTGACAATATGCCGTGACTTGATACCGGTTCGCTGAACAATCCATTCATCACTGGTATCCATAATTTTTTCGAGGTCGAAATTAGTAACTACATTATCGGGAGCCGACGAGCCGGTTCCTAAAATTACAACATCTTTCATTTTAAAATTCCTTATTTTATTTTAGCAGAATTTTTTGCCGACTTCTTTAAAAATCGGTAAAGAACGTTCAATCGTGGCATCATCAACACAGTAAGCGAGCCGAAAAAAACCGGGCCCGCTGAAACCACTACCGGGTACGGCCAAAATTCTATATTTCTGCAACTCCCGAACAAATTCGACATCATCGGTAAGTGGACTGCGGGGAAAAAGATAAAAAGCCCCTTGCGGTTTAGCAACTTGAAATCCGGCCTCAACCAACCCCTGATAAAAAATATCGCGCTTACGCTCGTAGACAGCAACATCTATGGTTATCCCTTGCAGACGGGCAATCAGGCGCTGCATGATCCCCGGAGCGTTGACAAAACCTAAAATCCGGTTACTAAAAACAAAACCATTAGTCAGCTGCTCAAAATCATCAGCTTCCGGATGAAGTGCCAAAAAACCGATGCGCTCGCCCGCTAATGAGAGTTCTTTCGAATAGGAGTTGGCAATCACAGTGTTACGATAGACCGGGAAAATCGGGGGTACGGTAAGCCCGTCATAAACTAGTTTGCGGTAAGGTTCATCCGAGATCAGATAGATTGTCCGCCCCATTTCTGCTGATTTATCCGAAAGCAACTTACCTAAAGCGGCAATCTGTTCCGCCGAAAAGATAACCCCGCTGGGATTATTGGGTGAATTGATAATTACAGCTGCGGTCTTCGCATTGATCGCAGAGGCAATCGCATCAAGATCAAGAGCAAAATCTTTGCCCGGAGGAATGCTGCAAAGCACCCCGCCATGATTATCGACGTAAAAATTGTACTCAACAAAAAACGGGCTTGGTGTAATCACCTCGTCACCCGGATTGAGAATTGTTTTAAGGATCACATTAAGAGCCCCACCGGCTCCGCAGGTCATAACAATACCTTGAGAGTTAACCGTCATCTGCTGTTCTTCAGCAAGAAAATTGGCAACTGCGGCGCGGGTTTCGGGATAACCGGCATTGGGCATATAGCCATACTTAAGATGAGACGTTTCGCGAACGATCTTCTCAAGTTCATCTTCGACCGCTTTAGGGGCTGCAAGATCAGGGTTGCCAAGTGTAAAATCACAGACATGATCAGCCCCGTATTGAGCTTTTAAGGCGGCCCCCTCTTCAAACATTTTACGAATCCATGAAGAGCGCTCCATGAATTGAGTAATTTTTTCAGCAATTGCCATTATTTTATCTCCAACAATTTTTTGATTACAATAATTAACTGATCCATCTCCGCCCGGGTACCGACTGTAATCCGCAAACCATGGGAGAGTTGCGGATCATTGAAATAGCGCACCAGGATACCGGCCTTTTCCAGACCGGAGTAGAGTTCAGCAGCTTTATAACCATCGGGCGGGGTCACAAAAATAAAGTTGGTCTGTGAAGGCTCCACCGTAAAGCCCAACTCCGACAACGTCTCCGTCAAGTGTTGCCGCTCCTGAATCACCAAAGCCACGGTTTTTTGCAGGTACGCTTGATCTTCGAGAGCGGCCTGAGCGCCGATTTGAGCTAGGCGGTCGAGATTATAACTATCGCGAACCTTGTCAAGCTCTTTAATTAAGGAGGCACCGGCAAAACCCAACCCGACCCTCAATGAAGCCAAACCGTATGATTTCGACAGGGTGCGCAAAATCACCAGATTATCGAGTTCATCAAGTAAAGGTAGAGCATTCTCTAAAGCAAAATCAGCATAAGCCTCATCGACAACCAGAATTCCATCCAAAGTTTCGGCCATTTGCCGAATGTAGTCGTTACTGAAAGAGAAACCCAGGGGTGCATTGGGACTCGTCAGAAAAAAAAGTTTGATCCCATCCAACTGGGGCTGATAAAGCGAACCGTCTTGAAAGAGCGGCAAAACCTTAACCGAACCGCCACGAAGACGGGTCAACACCGGATAGAGTGAATATGAAGGTGAAAAAAAAGCCACCTCCTCACCCTCTTCGACAAAAGTATCGAGAAGAATTCGCAAAAGTTCATCGGAGCCATTCCCGGCAATCACTTGATCCGCACTGCAACCGACAATCTCGGCCGCAACCCGGCGCAACTCAAGACTTTGCGGATCGGGATAACGACGCAAAAGATCGCTCTCCGCCAAAACCTGTGCCAGCGCCCGAGTCACCGCCGGAGACGGAGGAAATGGACTTTCGTTAGTATTTAATTTTACTATTTTGCTGCCCGGCGACGGCTGGCGGCCGGGCACATAGCCCGCCATCTGCAAAATCTCACGCCGGGCATAATCAGCCCCTGATTTTTTTAAACTCATAAGATACGGGCCGCTTCTTTGGCAAAATAGGTCAAAATCATATCGGCTCCAGCCCGTTTCATCGAGAGCAGAGACTCTAACATCGCTTTTTCACCATCAATCCACCCCTTTTCCGCTGCCGCTTTGATCATGGCAAACTCGCCGCTGACATTATAGGCGGCCAAAGGATGATCGAATTCATCTCTCAATGTACGTATAATATCGAGATAAGGAAGCGCCGGTTTAACCATAATAATATCGGCCCCCTCTTCAATATCGAGGGCCGCTTCACGCAAGGCTTC